>JAFCZD010000423.1 GCA_019314525.1 Deltaproteobacteria bacterium | reverse complement strand
TCATCTGGATCGCCAGCGAAGCAGCGCGGCTCTCCGAAATAGATCCGATAACGTGTGGGCAAAGGAAGGATCGGAAAAAAGGGAGGGATCGGCATCACCGGGAAGGCCGGCGCGCCCAGGAGCTTGGCCAAAGGTCTGACGTTGAACGCTGGCGCCTGCTCCTCAGCGCCAATGACAGCCACAGGGACAATCGGAGTCTTGGTGCGCAACGCCAGGCGGAGAAAACCAAGCCCAAAGGGCTGAAGCTGGTAGCGCCTGGTGATGGGTTTGGAGATGCCAGCGGTCCCCTCGGGGAAGACGAGGATCGCCTCTTCGTCGGCGAGCAGCCGCTCACAGTTCGCCTCTGTACCGATCACCTGGCCTGTGCCCGCAAAGAAGCGCCCCACAAAGGGGAGCTTGGCGACAAAACGCTCGATCATGGCGCGCATGATGCGTGGGGGATTGGCCTCGTAGAAGAGCGCCCCACCGATGGTGAGCGCATCGAAGGGGAGTTGACCGCTGTGGTTGGCCACCAGCATCACCCGCCCCTGGGGCAAGTTCTCGATGCCGAAGCAGCGAGCCCGAAAATACGTCTTGTAGAAGAAGCGCGCCATCAGGAGCCCGAGCCTGAAGTCTTCGCGGTTGAAACCGAAAGCGTCGTAGCCATATTCGTTGAGCCGCGTGGGCACATGCCGCAGCCGACGACGCTCGTCGTCGTCGAGTTGGGCGTCGATCAGGCGCGCCCAGAGCCCCTTTTTGGCAGCCTTTGCACGGTTCATAGCAGGTAGAGCTGAGGCTAGGTCATCGGGGCGGAGCTTACAAGCACCCTGCTACACGGGCAGCGTGACTGGACATTGCCTCCACCACAGCCCATGCGCTATAGGTTACGCGCGGTTGGCACCACTCGGCGCTTTTGGCTTCAATGCCAAGAGAAACAATTCGAGATGGCTACCGGCACAAGGCAAGGACGACACCCATGTTCAAATACATGATGAAGAAGATGATCGGGACGAAGAACCAGCGCCAAATCAAGAAGATGCAGCCGCTGATAGACCAAATTGCCAGCTTCGAGGAAGGCCTGAAGAAACTCTCAGATGCCCAACTCCAGGCCAAGACTCCCGAGTTCAAACAGCAACTCGACAACGGCGCGCCCCTGGACGATCTCCTCCCCGAGGCCTTCGCCGTGGTGCGTGAGGCAGGCATGCGAGTGCTGCAAATGCGGCACTACGACGTACAGATGGTGGGGGGGATCACCCTGCACCGCGGCATCATCGCCGAGATGAAGACCGGCGAGGGCAAGACGTTGGTGGCAACCCTGCCGCTCTATCTCAACGCCCTGCCTGGTCACGGCACACACCTGGTCACCGTCAACGACTATCTGGCGATCCGTGACGCCGAGTGGATGGGGCAGCTCTACACCTTCCTCGGGCTCTCCGTGGGCACGCTCTACCACGACATGCCAGACCTCGAGCGCAAGGCGGCCTACCGCTCCGACATCACCTACGGCCAGAATAATGAGTTCGGCTTCGACTACCTCCGCGACAATATGAAGGAGTCCATCGAGCAATATGTGCAAGGTGAGCTCAACTACTCCATCGTCGACGAGGTAGACTCAATCTTGATCGACGAGGCGCGAACCCCTTTGATTATCAGCGGCCCCGCCGAGCAGGGCGTTGACCTCTACCACCGCGTCAACACGATTATCCCTACCCTGAAAAAAGACGTCGACTACAACGTCGATGAAAAAGCTCACAGCTCAATGCTCACCGACGCTGGCGTCGAGGCGGTGGAGAGGAAGCTCTCCATCGGCAACCTCTACGATCCGGACAACCTGCACTGGCTACATAATGTGCAACAGTCGCTGGCGGCACACACGCTCTACAAACGTGACGTGAATTACCTCATCGATGAGGGGCAGATCATCATCATCGACGAGTTCACAGGCCGAAAGATGCCCGGGCGGCGCTGGTCCGATGGCCTGCACCAGGCGGTAGAGGCCAAAGAGAATGTCACCATCGAGGAAGAAAACCAGACCCTCGCCACGATCACCTTTCAGAACTACTTCCGCATGTACAACAAGCTGGCGGGGATGACAGGAACGGCAGAGACCGAGGCAGAGGAGTTCTTCAAGATCTACAAGCTCGAAGTGCTGGTGATCCCCACCAACAAGCCCCTCTGTCGTGTTGACCATGAGGACGTCGTCTACAAGACCGAGCGCGGTAAGTTCAAAAAGGTCATCGAGGATATCCTCGACTGCCAAGAGCGTGGGCAGCCCGTGCTGGTGGGTACCACCAACGTCGAAAAATCAGAGGTCATCGCCAAGCTGCTGCGCAAACATGGCATCAAGCACAACGTGCTCAACGCCAAGCAGCATGGGCGTGAGGCCGAGGTCGTCGCCCAGGCTGGTCGCAAGGGCGCCCTGACCATCTCCACCAATATGGCCGGCCGTGGCACGGACATCGTGCTCGGAGGGAACCCAGAGGCCATGGCCCGCGGCGTAGCGGAGCCCGACACCCAGCCTGAGAAATACCAAGAAGCTTTCGAGAAGTTCCAGAAACAATGTGACACTGAACGCCAGGAGGTGCTCAGCGCGGGCGGGCTGCATATCCTCGGCACAGAACGCCACGAGTCACGCCGCATCGACAATCAGCTCCGGGGTCGCGCCGCTCGCCAGGGCGACCCCGGCTCGTCACGCTTCTTCATGTCCCTCGAGGACGACCTGCTGCGTATCTTCGGTTCAGACCGTATCTCCGGGCTGATGGATCGCCTCGGCATGAGCGACGATGAGCCCATCGAACATAAATTTGTCTCCAAGGCCATCGGTAACGCGCAGAAGAAGGTCGAGGGAAATAACTTCGACATCCGCAAGCACCTGCTCGAATACGACGACGTGATGAACCAGCAGCGCAAGACGATCTACGCGCTGCGCCGGGAGGTGCTCGAGGGGCGCTATGCGCCGGAAGCAGGTGATCTGAGCGAAGAGGAGCGCAAAGAGGGGAAGAAGGGGCGCGTGCCCGAGACCTCTGGTAAACATACGCCAGCCACCCTCTCTGAAGACCTGCGCCCACGCATCAAGTCTATCGTCGAGGCGCACTTCGAAGCCGCCGCCGCCATGCCCAGCGGAGAGGATGAACACGCCCCCACCTCCTCCCCTTACCGTGGCTCACGCGCACCGGGAGAGGTTGATCACAAAGAGCTGACACACGACCTCTACCGCTACTTTGGTGCGGTGGTGGACCTCGAAAAGGAACGCGCGAAACCAGGCGCGTGCATCGACAAAGCAACCCAGGAGGTCGCCGCTTCCATGGTGCAGCAGCGCGAGCGTGTGCTCGATATCTGCGACGGGGCTATCGGCGACGGCATTGCCCTGCACTGCAACGAGAAGGTGCACTCTGAAGAGTGGGACATCAACGCACTGGAAGACACCCTCTCCCATATCTTCAACCTCAAAATCTCCCTCAAGGACGTCGAACCCGACCCGCAGAGGCTCGCGGAGGTCGCCTTCAGCCAGGTGGAGAAGATCGTCGAGGCGCGCGAAGAAGAGCTCTCGGTGATCTACTTCCTCTACTTTGGGCGGCACTTTCTGCTCGAAGAGATCGACAACCAGTGGATTGAGCACCTGCGCAACATGGACCACCTCCGTGAGGGCATCGGCCTGCGCGGCTATGGCCAGCGCGATCCAAAGCAGGAGTACAAAAAAGAAGGCTTCTCCATGTTCGCGGAGATGATGGAGCGCATTTATGCCAACGCCATCAACAAGATCTTCCGCGTCCAGGTCCAGGAGGAGGAAGAAGACAAGCTGCCCCAGCAATACCGCCACAAGAAGCGCCACATGACCATGGGCCGTGGGGACATGGAAAACTACGCCGATGGTGAGGAACCTGGCACCGAGAAGGTCAAGACCATCCGCCGAGAGCGCCCAAAGATCGGCCGCAACGACCCCTGCTGGTGCGGAAGCGGCAAGAAATACAAGCGCTGCCACATGAACTCCGACGCCGATGGAGCGCGCCCGTAGTTCCGTGTAGACTCGCCCCCATGAGCAGATTTGTAATCCACGGCGGAAAGCCGCTCTCTGGGACCATCGACGCCGGCGGCAACAAAAACGCGATCCTCCCGATGCTGGCGGCCACGCTTCTCACGGATGAGGAGGTGGTCTTGGAGAACGTGCCTGACATCCGGGATGTGGCTGGCATGCTGGAGATCCTCCATCACCTCGGCGCCCAAATCTCCCGCGACGGTGATGTGCTGCGCATTCGCACAGCCGACCTCAAGCAGACCGAGGTGCCCTGGGACCTCTGCGAAAAGACCCGGACGTCCTTCTTGGTGGTCGGCCCCCTGCTGACGCGCACCAAGCGGGTCAAAGTGCACCCTCCCGGTGGCGACGTCATCGGGCGACGGCGCCTCGACGCCCACTTTTACGGCTTCCGCCTCCTCGGCGTGGACGTGGACGAGGACGAGTTCGTCTTCCGGGCGCCCAGGCGCCTCTCAGGGGCGATGATCTTCTTCGACGAAGCGAGCGTCACGGCCACCGAGCATATCATGATGGCCGCGACCCTCGCCGAAGGAACAACGGTCATCCGCAACGCCGCCGGTGAACCCCACGTGCAAGACCTCGCGCGTCTCCTGCAGAAGATGGGCGCCAAGATCGAGGGCATTGGCACCAACGAGCTGAGCATCGAGGGAGTGGACAAGCTCCACGGTGCGGAGCACCGAGTCTGCTCCGACCATATCGAGGTGGGCAGCTATTTGGCCTTGGCTGCAGCCACCGGCGGGGAGATCACAGTGCGCGGCACGTCACGCGGCCACTACTGGATGATCAACCGCGTCTTCGAGCGCTTCGGCCTCGAACTACGCCTTGAACGTGATCAGGTGGTGCTCCCTGGAGGCCAGACGCCACAGGTACAACAGGACGTCGGTTGTCAGACGCCGCGGGTGGACGACGGGCCATGGCCACAATTCCCGACGGACATGATGAGCCCGATGATCGTGCTCGCGACTCAGGCTGAGGGTACGATCCTCTTCTTCGAAAAGATGTTCGAGAGCCGCATGTATTTTGTCGACCCACTCATCCGCATGGGCGCCAATATCATCGTCTGCGATCCTCATCGGGTGGTGATCACGGGCAAGAGTCGCCTGCGCGGCCAGACCGTGCGCAGCCCTGACATCCGCGCGGGCATGGCGCTGATCATCGCTGCCCTCTGCGCTGAAGGTCGCCCCAGCATCGTACAGAACGCCGAAGTGGTGGA
>JAFCZD010001025.1 GCA_019314525.1 Deltaproteobacteria bacterium | reverse complement strand
CCAGGTCTCGATCATGCGACCTACACGGAATTTGAAGCGACCGAGCCGGGCTTCCACATAGGCCTCATCAGGATCGAGCCGACTGCGCTCGGGATCGGAGAAGTCGTAGCGGCCAATGAAGCGACCAAAGCCAAAGAAGAGCTCGGTGCCCGCCTTGATCTGCAAGGTAAATTCGGTGGCGTTGCGTCCAGCGACGCGCTCCGGCCCAAGGTCTTTGAAATAGGAGAAATGCTCCACACGAATGCGCCCCCCCTGCTTGACTTGCAGGCTGGCGCGTTCTTCCTCGGGCTTCACCGCGGAGAAACCGGTGGAGTCTATGTTCCAGCCGTCATCCGTAGCGGGCATCGACGCGGGCTCTTCCCCTGGAGAATCAGGAGGCTCTGGGCTGGCTGGTTCGGGTGTTTTCTGCGCAGTCTTCTGTGTCGCCGGCGAGGGGCTCGCCTCTGGGGGCAGGGGCGCATCGGCCCAAGCAGGGACCTTGGGCTTGTGCCGCCTCAGGCTCCTCATCAGCCCGCGCGCAGCTCGCCGCACCGTGCGCCATGAAAAACGCGAACGTCGCTGTCGCGCGCTCCCCTCGGCGATGCTCTCGGGGTCACCTTTGGCCGTGACCTGACGAGCCTCGAGGAGCAAGCGATAGGCGCCACCATGTCGTTCGACACGGGCCTCGATCACCAGCTCGAGGCGCAGACGACGCGCGATGCGCCGCAACGAGCGATTGCGCCACATGCGGCGCCTCTTGATGCGAAGCCTTCGAGCGGTGGTGAAGAGGGCGCGTCGACCCACCACACGCAGGCCCTTTTCCGCACGCAAGGCCCGTTCGATGAGGCGCAGTGTTCGGCGCCGAGAAATGCGTCCTGTGCGATCGACGATGCGCGTCAGCGAGACGCGCTTCGCGGCGGCGGCGTGCGCTGTGGGTGCCATGCCGAGAAGTAGGGCGCAGATGCCCCCAAGGAGCGCTCGCTGGAGTGTGCCCATGACCTCAGCGTGCCAGGCGATGGCGGCTGAAAAAATCGGCGGAGATCTTCACTCCAGCGTGACGCTTCTTCACGATGAGCGTGGTTCGGTGGGCTCGTTGGATGTCCATCACCATCAACTCGTCAGACCGCCAAGCCGTAGCGCCCACTTTCACCAGCTTGGTGGCGCGCATCTCCTTGAGGGGCCGCAGGTGGCGATCGAAGTGTCGCAGGCGCACGGCCATGAGGGTCTTTTTCTGCAGCCAGATGGTGCTCTTGCCATAGGGCGACTCTTTTTTGACTTTGGCAGTCTTGGGCTTGGCCTCGATCACCCAGCATTGTGTTGCGCCACAGCCCTCGCTGCGCAGCAGCTTGTAGCTCGACGTGTGCGCCGAAACGCGGGCAGGTAGAGCCATTGCTCGTCGGTATCCTTCTTCTGGTCCTCCACGCTCAACATCGCCGTGTTCTTGATATTTGCCGGCGCCGCGAAGCGGATCACGCTCTTGTCACCCTTTTTTGCGTCTTGCGCTGTCGTCATCACCAGACGGCGCGTATAGGGCTTGCCACCGCGCTTCTGCAGCACCATCAGGGCTTCGACGCGCTCGAGGGGCAAGCGGTGCAGCTTGTCTGAGCGCCTCATGAGTGAAAGAGCGCTGGGGGCCGCGACGACGGGCATGCAGAGCAGCAGCGAAGGAAGCGTCAGGAGACTCATTCGAAACAGACGGGGCATCTCTTCTCCTCGATGAAGGTCACTAGTCCTACTCGGCGGAAGTAATGAACCGTTCAAAACCCACCCAAGAATCTGTGAGGGCGGGTTTCTGACCGGTTCCTTGGCATTTTTCCGCCGTCAACTCTCGTTTCTTTTGGTTCGCGACTTACGCCGCGAATGTCTATCAGTAGTCTCTCGAGCCCTAAAAAACGGCTCAACCTTGCCCTGGGGTTCCCACGTTACCCTCGTAACCTGGGCACGATAACGCAGGTGGCTCCATGGGGCGAGGGCGAACGAAACAACCGCTGACCCACGCCATACTCAAGCAGATGAAGGTTGGACCCCGACGGGGCCATTTTTCTTCAGGGATGAAGATGAATCCTCGCAAGTGCCTACCGGCTGGAACTTAGCTTCGCAGCCGTGGCCGCATAGGCCCCTTTGGGATAACGGGCGAGGTAACGGCGCGCCAGGCCCCTGGCGCCCTGAAGATCGCCCAGGCGTTGGCGGGCGACCATTTCACCAGCGAGAGCATCGCCCGCGAGGGCGCTCTTAGGTGCTTCCCGCAAGAAGAGGTGGAACCATTGGGCCGCCTGGCGTTGGTCTCGGAGCTGGTCCGCCGCGAGGCGACCCAGGCGATAGGCCGCGATGCGCCCCGTGTGTTTCCTGCGGAAACGTTGGCGGGCGGAGAGCAGGGCTTGTCGCGCCCCCTTGGCGTCGCGGCTGAGGCGAGCGGCGTCGGCGAGCAAGAGCAGATCGCTGGCCTTCAAGCGAGCGATGAGCTTTCCCCACCCAGCGCGCCGCGCGGCCTTCATCGCTTCTTTGTGGCGTCCGCCCTTGGCGAGACGCTTCCAGCTCATATCGAGAGCAGGACGCGTGTTGCGCGGACTCGCATGTTTTTGCACGGGAGGCGCATCCGGCCTGCCCGCATCAACCCCTCGGTCTCTTGAAGGCTCTGCATCCGCCATCGCCTTGGGCAGAACGGCCTGCACCCTTGCGCCACGCGCATCGGCCACGAGGCGCTGCGCTGCCCCAACGCTCAAGCCTTGGGGCTGAATGGCTCCGCCTCCGACGCGCACCCGGCCTTTGGTGACAAACACCTCCATGCTGCGGGCCTCAGCGTTCCAATGGATGGAGAGCTGCGTACCCACGACGAGGGTTTCATAGGGCCCCGCCGAGAAGCTCCAGCGGCGTTGTGAAGCGTGGCGTATCTCGGC
>JAFCZD010000422.1 GCA_019314525.1 Deltaproteobacteria bacterium | reverse complement strand
GCCAACATGAAGGTATTTCAGCCCACGCTCTCGCCCACCAAGCTCACCAAGAGGATGCTCAGAGCGGCGGGTAAGACATTCGCCGTCGCCGCGACCGCAGCAAAGATCATGACGCGCAAAGAATCGATGAGAACCCGAACGATGCTCTCAGTGAAGCTGAGAAATCCCCTGGGCGTACCCTTTGAGGTGGTGGGCGGCAGGCTGCGCGTACAACGCGCAGGAGAGACCCTGGCGACAGCGGACATCCCTTCATCGGCCCGGGGCTACCTCATCGATGGTGAGAAGACCGCTGAGATGCGCCTCTCTCTGAGGGCTGAGCACCAAGATCTCGCGGCTGTTGTTGGGCAACTCGACGCCCTCCTGGTGGCGACGGAGTTCAAATCATCGTCCAACCCCATAACCCTCGTCGGAGATCTCAACGTGCTCCCCCCAGAGGGTTCATCTCTCGGAGGCATTCGCAAAATGAAGGTGCGTTTCACCTTGAGCGGAGACAACCTCTCCTTGTAGTGCATAGGGTGAATGTTGGAATCGGCAACACACCACCCGCCATGTGGTGTCACTATCGGATCCCATCTACCCAAAGCCTCAATGGTTTCAGGCAGCAGGGTCTTGGCGCGTGCTTTGCTTAAGGCCGACCTTATGAAAACTACAACTATCTTTGCTTCCTTCTGTTTTCTCCTGGCAGCCTGCTCTCAAAGCGGCTCCGACCTCGAGCTGGATCTCACCGGTCGGCACCTCGACGCCGCCAAAGCCGACGGGTCACGTGTGGTTCAGCGCGTCTCAGAGACGGTGGATTTTCTGGCGGACTCAGAGACCACGCCCGCTTTGCGCTTCCACGTGGGCATTGAAGTCGCCAACCTGGCCTACCACAAGCGCGTGGGCATCGTGTACTCGGTGAACAATGACTCCCATTGGAGCCGCGCGGAGGCTCGCTGGACAGAGGGTGAGCGTTGGATCGTGACCCTCGAGCGCCCCGCCGCCGGCTTTCGCTCGCTCAAATACGCCATCTGGTACCAGGCCCTCGGTGTCACCTATTGGGACAATAACCGAGGTGATGACTTTCACGTTTCAACCATAGAGCATGATGGAGTCACCTCCTTCGTGTCTCCTTCAGCGCCGGTGCAGGGCACAGACCCTGTGTGCGTCACTGTGCTCTACCCCCGGCAGTCCTATGCCGCCATGCCCTCTGCCTTTCTGCGCATGACCAAAGATGCATGGTCTCATCAGCAGGATGTGCGCCCCTCATCACAGCAGATGGGTCGCGATGGCAGCACGAGCATGGTGGGGTGGCAGTTCGAGCTTGGTGGGCTCCTCCCTGGTAGCGTGGTGGAGATGACCCCCGCGGTGATTGAGGACGGGAAGACCCATTGGGGCACGCCTTATGGCGAGAATATGGTGGTCGAGCCTGAGTGCGGCGGGGATTGTCTGGCAGCGGCGGTGACGTGGAAGCAGGAGGGTGGGTTTGGCCCCACGTTGGTGCAAGACGGGACAGTCTACGTCGCTGCAGGCGGGACGCTTCGCGCCATGGACGCTGCGACGGGAGCGCAACGCTGGAGCGCGCAGGTGGATAATTCGCCGCTGCGAATCTTGAAGGTGGGGTCGGTCGTTCTTTGCAACGGCGCAGAGAATCTTGCGGGTTGGGACGCGAGCACTGGCACGCCTCTCTTCGTCTTCACGGCGGGCAGCCCTACCCCAGGACGAGTACTGCCAGGGAGCAAGAGCCAGATTTATCTGCAGGCCAATAGCATGCTCTACGCCCTGAGCCCCAAGGGGACAGAGCTCTGGCGTCTTTCTGGGGCACGCAAAGCGATGGTGCTCCCCGACGAAGACGTGGCGATCCTGACGGAAGGCAGCTCCCCTGAGGGTGGTGTTCGCACCACTTTGATTCGCTACGCTGCGGAGACGGGCGCGGAGATGTGGAACCTGCGGCTTCCGGAGCCCGCGGCGCCCTACACCATGAACAGCGTGCTTGAGCGGCCCGGCCCGGATGGCGCGATCTACGTGACACGCGGTAGCGAGCTATCCGCGGTGGGCGCCAGCGGGCAGGTTCGATGGCAGCGTGACGTCGAGTATCGCAGCTCTGGTCAATATGGTGGTGAGCTCGGGTTCCAATCTGATGGCACGATCATCTTTCCAGGGCAGCGCCCCACAGCAGTGCGAGCGTCCGATGGTGCCGTGCTCTGGCAGACCAGCGGTGCCTGCTGTCTCTTTGGCGGCCCAACGGTCGGGCCTAATGACACCGTGTATGATATCCGTGGCTGGAAGAGCCGCTCCCTCGAGGCGTGGTCGGATGGCGAGCTGCTCTGGAGCCAGTCAGGGGCAGGCTTGGTCCAGGCGTTTGCTCTGCGAGGAGCGGACGTCGTGATACTCTCGAAGCGCTACTACGACCCGGACCATACCATCGGTGTGCTGCTGCAGACGGTTGACCTTACCACCGGTCAAATCGCATCGTCACTGAAGGTCGCAGATGATGGCGGTCCTACCCCGACGCTTATCGGCCACGCCGGTTCCATGGTCATCCTCCAGCACATCGATGGCGAGATCTTCGGTATCGAGCTCTAGCTGAGTTCTTCTTAGAAGCCGAAGTCAGGCATGACGCCAAAGTCCGGTGTGACGTTGTCCATGTCAAAACCACCTGGCAGCGAGATGGAGACGCAGCTCATGGGGTCTTGCGCGCACGCAGGGTCAGGCAGGCAGGCCTGACGGGAAGGATTCCCTTGATCTTTCTGGCAGGCCAAGAAATCCACCTCGATCCCAGCCACCGCCAGCAGTGTGCATTGTGCTTCAGTGGTGCAGGGGATGGTGCAGTCACGTACTCCGTTGAATTCAGCGCAGATGGCCCCAGCGTGCAGCTGTGAACACTCTGCGTCGATCTTGCAGGGGATGCGTGGCTGCTCCTCAGCTTTGGGAGGGGTGGCGGCTGTGGGTGCCGGCTCATCATCACAGAAGTTGATGCCCACAGCGCCAACGCCGTTGCAAGACGCGCTGGCAGAGCATTCGTTGCCTCCCGCTGTACAGCTGAGCTCACAGAAGGATGTGGAGCCACGAGCGACACAGACGCTCCCTTGGCAATCAGCCGCGCTCTGGCAGCTTGTCTTATTCTGCGAGTCGTCGTCGCTGCTGCAGCCGCTGAGCATCAGCATTCCAGCAATGATGAAGGTGGTCCCGCATCTAAAGGTGCATAGGCATGGCCCCATGGGTGTCGCTCTCATGTCGATTCTCCTTGGTGGGTGTTTTCCCGATATGTGTTCGCAATCGACGTGAACAGAGCGTCTGTATTCAAGATTCTTTTTGTTTGACCCCCTCCAGGTTAGAGATCAACTCTGTGAGCTGGCAGATCTGCTGCAGCAGGTTCGTCACTTGGGAAGGCTCGTCTTCGTCACCGGCCACATCCAGCAGCCGCTTCCGTTCTTCGTCGGTGATGAGACGTTTTTCGATCATCAGCGTGCTCAGCGGGGGGCGTCGCTGAGCAGCACCACCACGCTGCGAGCGTCCACCGTGAGCAAGGAGTCGAGCACGGGCTGCTCTTTGCCTTCTGAGGTCACATCCATGGGCATGGGCTGCGCGGTGTCCACGGCGCGGTACCAGCGGCGCCCCTGCAGGTAGGGCAGCTCGAAGTGCAGCGGCTTGACGTACATGTTGATCATCAGGTGCAGGTCGGCGCCTTCGTCTTCACCGCCGAGGGTCACCGAGAGGGCCCGGGCGAAAGGGTCGGAGAAGCCCGGATCGTTGAGCTTGCAGCCATGCCAGCTGATTTGTCGCAGCCCGCGGGCGTTGCACGTGTCGCTCGCCCAGCGGTCCCGGCGCAACGCTCTGTGGCGTTGGCGGAAGGCGATCATCTTGCGGAAGAAGCGAAAGATCTCGGGGTAGGTCTCGAGCAGATTCCAGTCGAACCAACCGATGGGATTGTCCTGGCAGTAGGCGTTGTTGTTGCCCCGCTGGGTGCGGCGGCATTCGTCTCCATAGAGGAGCATTGGCACACCGTGGGAGAGCAGCAGCAGCGCCGCGGCATTTTTTATCTGGCGCCCACGCAGGTGCTCCACCGCCCCATCGTCCGTTTGCCCCTCGAAGCCACAGTTGAAGCTGAGGTTGTCGTTGGTGCCGTCGCGGTTGTCCTCACCGTTGGCCTGGTTGACCTTGTAGTGATAGCTGAGCAGATCGTTGAGGGTGAAGCCGTCGTGGCAGGTGATGAAGTTGACGGAGCTCACTGGCTGGCGCCCGTCGTCTCCATAGAGGTCAGGGCTTCCCGTGAGGCGCTTGGAGATCGCTTCAGTGAGCCCTTGATCGCCGCGCAGGAAGCGCCGCATGTCGTCGCGGAAGAGCCCATTCCACTCCTTCCAGCGATACCCAGGGAAGTCACCGACCTGGTAGAGCCCCGCGGCGTCCCAGGCCTCGGCGATGATCTGGCTACGCAACAGACGCCGCGAAAACTCGATGGACCAGAGCACGGGGGCATGCCACATCGGCTCGCCGCCTTCGCCGCGCATCATCGCGCTGGCCAGATCGAAGCGGAAGCCGTCCACATGCAGCTCACGCACCCAAAACTCGAGGCAGCTGACGATGAAATGGGTGACGAAGGGGTGGTTAGAGTTGAGGGTGTTTCCGCAGCCAGTGAAGTCGCGGTAGTGCTCTTTGTCTTCGTCGTTGAGGTGATAGAAGAACTCGTTACAGAAGCCCTTGAAGTTGACGGTGGGGCCTTGGTGCCCCGCCTCGGCGGTGTGGTTGAAGACCACGTCCAAGATCACCGCGATGCCCGCTTTGTGCAGTGCTTTGACCATCTCGCGGAATTCGTCGATGTGGGTTCCGCGCTCGGGCGAGACGCAGTAGTCGGGGTGTGGAGAAAAGAAGCTGGTGGTGTTGTAGCCCCAATAGTTTGTTTTCGTGGGGCAGCTTTGGGGCACCGATTGTGGGTCGAAGGCCATCACGGGCAGCAGCTCGATGGCGTTGATGCCGAGCTTCTGCAGGTAAGGAATCTTCTCGATCACGCCAGCAAAGGTTCCAGGGTGTTCCACGCCGCTGGAAGCATGTTTCGTGAAGCCTCCCACGTGCATCTCGTAGATCACGAGGTCCTCGTCAGGGAGGTGTAGGGGATGGTCTCCACCCCAGTCGTAGCCCGAGATGTCGACGACGATGCCACGCATGGAGCGTTGCACGTTGTCCCCTGGGTGACTGGCCACGTCAGCGTCCCAGCGTGAATGCACCTGGGCTAGGGTCCACGGGTCCACCAAC
>JAFCZD010000421.1 GCA_019314525.1 Deltaproteobacteria bacterium | reverse complement strand
GGACACCATCGATGCTGAAGCCGGCCATTTGTGTGGCGATATCGCCCACGTTTAGGCCGATGACGAGAGCTAGCAGCTCTCCGCCGGTGTGCTCTTTGAGCGCCGCGGCGAAGGTCACACCGTTGGAAGTGGCGGGTCGCAACTTACCTTCGTTGTGCTCCGCGACCAATAGAACGTTGCCCATGCTTATCTCCCCGCTCGTGCGCGCTCCTTGGAGCGGGCACGGTAAACGCGTTGACGTTAGGCGTCAGCCCTAGAAGACCTTCGCTTCGTCGGTGAGCTTCTGCATTAGCTCGTCCACAGACGCCACTTTGATACCGGCTTGGCGCTGGGGTGGCGCGTCGAGCCTCATCACCTGGACCCGGCTGGACCCGGGGTGCCAGGTCTTTGATGCCCAGGTCAGCGGCGCTCTTTTGCTCGAGGGGCTTTCTCTTGGCCTTCATGATGCCCTTGAGGGACGCGTAGCGCGGCCCCTCGGGGTAGGCGTGGCTGGCGTCGGTCACGTTGTTCTTTACGGATTGTGGTAGCACGATGCGCAGATCTACAGAGGCGACCGCTGGGAGCGGCACACGCTTGTTCTCCGTGCCTCCGTCGATCTCCCGCGCTGCGAGGAGGGATTTCTGATCAGCCGCGAGGTCGAGGCTACAGGCGAAGGTCGCTTGGGGAAGCTTGAGGTAGCCCGCCACGAGCTGGGGCACCTGATTGTTGTCCCCGTCAACGGTCTGCTTACCCATTAACACCAAGTCTGGCTTCTCTTGCTCGTAGACAGCGGTCACCACGCGGGCGACCTGTTCGCTGTCAAGGTCGTCGTCGTTGCCTTCGATGAGGATGGCGCGGTCCGCTCCCATGGCGAGGCAGCTGCGAATCTGCTGCGTCATGTCTTTGGGGCCGACGCCCAGCACCACCACCTCGCCCAAGCGTTCAGTGGTGCCAGCTTTTTCGGTGAGCCGCAGGGCAGCCTCCACCGCATACTCATCGAATGGGTTGACGACGAAGTTCATCCCAGAAAGGTCGAGAGCGTTGTCTTTGATTTTGACCTTCTGCTCTGGGTCGGGAACACGTTTGACGGTGACCAGGATCTTCAAGGCTTCCTCCTAGAATCCGCTGTAATTTCCAATACCCTCGGCGTAAATCGCCGAGGGCCCAAGGTCTCAAATTAATGTTATGGACCCTATTGAATCGCTTAACACAGCGCGTTAATGAATTCAATAAAGACCGTCATTTGGTTGATGGGAATCAGAGGTTCGTCGGCGTGTTAGGGTCCTTCTTTCAGGAGGTGTGCGTGAAGCCACTGCTCTGCTCAAGTCTCGCCCTATCTTTGGTCTTATCCCTTAGTGGCTGCTCCACGGGCGGCGTGCAGCAGAGTGGGGTGGCTGAGGGAGATTCTCTCTCCACCCGGCCCGAGGCGATCCGTTTGTGCAAGCTGGCCAAGCTCGAGTTGGAAGCCAAAGAGGGCGAGCGCCTCGTTGGGCTGGCTCATGAGGCGAGCTGCCCATGCTCCGAGATCCGCGGCTCCCTTGGCGAGTGTGCCCACCGTTGCGTGCGCGGTCCCTTTGCCCTGCGAGCTTTGGGGCGCTACATCCGGCGTGGGCTGAGCGACTCCAAGGTCGCGTCATTGCTCCTCGAACGTTTTGGCCCACGCCAGCGCGAGCGCATTGACGTGGCCAAAGCCCCCTGTCGTGGAGCTGCCACAGCGTCCGTGACGTTGGTGGTCTTTTCGGATTTTCAATGCCCCTTTTGTTCGGTGGCAGGACGCATGCTTGGGGAGTTGGAGAAGCGGGCAGGGGAGAAGCTGCGCATCTGCTTCAAGAGCTTTTTGATCCACAAAGAGGCAGAGCACGCCGCTCACGCTGCCTTCGCCGCTCATCTTCAGGGGAAGTTCTGGCCCTTCCACGACGTGCTCTTTGCCAACCTCGGGGCGCAAGAAAAAGACGATCTTCTCGCTTACGCCAAAGATCTCGGCCTCGATGTCCCACGGCTAGAGCGTGATATGCAAGGGGCCGCTGTGATGAACGCTGTGCTGCGCGATGGCCTGCAGGCGCGTGCCCTGCGATTGCGTGGCACGCCAGCCTTCTTTCTGAATGGGCGACCCTTCACCGATCCAAAGAACCTGCCGACTTTTCTCGATTGGATCGAAGAAGAGATCGCCGTGGCAGCCGCGAGCTTGGCAAGCTCCCAGCCCACATCACTTCCAGGGAACGCAGGCGTCCAGTAGACGAACCGATTCCCGCGTGCGCGCGTGCGCGCGTGCGCGGGAATGACGGGTGCGGTGACAGTATGGTGCTGTAGAATAATTGCTGTGCACCATACTTTCAGGCGCGAGACAACGCGCTACTCTTGCGCCTTCAGCGCCTCCGCCCGGAAGTGCGCGCGCAGGGCGTCCACCACATCTTGAAACTCGCCATCGAGCACGCCCGTGAGGTTGTGGCGGGTCATACCAATGCGGTGGTCTGTGAGCCGATCTTGGGGGAAGTTGTAGGTACGGATCTTCTCTGAGCGCTCGCCACTGCCGATCTGTGCTCGCCGCTGGTCGGCGCGCTCTTCGTCCTGCTCGGCCTGCTTCTTTTTCAGCAGACGGGAGCGGAGGATGCGCATCGCCTTGGCTTTGTTCTTGTGTTGGCTCTTTTCGTCCTGGCAGATCACCACCAGCTGCGAGGGCAGGTGGGTTACGCGCACGGCGCTGTCGGTGGTGTTGACGCTCTGTCCACCAGGGCCACCTGCGCGCATGACGTCGATCTTGATCTCTTTGTCCTCGAACTTGACGTCTACCTCTTCGGCTTCGGGCATGATCGCCACGGTGGCCGTGGAGGTGTGGATGCGCCCTTGGGACTCAGTGGCGGGCACACGCTGCACGCGGTGCACGCCGCTTTCGTATTTGAGGCGACTGTAGACTTTGTCTCCGGTGATGGAGGCGATGACCTCTTTCAGCCCGCCTGACGCGGAGTGGCTCACGTTGAGCACTTCGGTCTTCCAGCGGTTGCGTTCAACATAGCGCAGGTACATCCGGTAGAGGTCGGCCGCGAAGAGGCTCGCCTCATCCCCCCCCGTGCCGCCGCGGATTTCCAGCAGAACGTTCTTGTCGTCGTTGGGATCTTTGGGCAGCAGCAGCAATTGCAGCTCGGCCTGCAGCTCCTCGATGCGCGCCTTGTCGGCATCGAGCTCCTCTTTGGCCAACTCCTTGAGGTCGGGATCAGCGAGGAGCTCTTTGTTTTCTTCGATGCGTACTTTCAGCTCACGGTGCTCCCGGTAGGCGATAACGATGTCTCGAAGGTCCACGCGTTCTTTGGTGAGCCTCTGATATTCATCGCGCTTGGCGAGCACCGCCGGATCGCAAAGGCGCTCTTCGAGTTGCTCGTAGCGTAACTCTACCTCGCTAAGCTTTTCGAACATGGGTTCTCTCCGGGATCACGCCCTCGAAAAGGGAGAAGTAAACTGTCTTGAAAGGGCACTACGTCGAGAGTGCCGCTGGCCGCGGCACGACGCAAGTCTTCGTTCTGCGGGGGCGTTAAGAGAAGCCCTGCAGGGGGGAGGGGAGCAAGCGGTAGGCGCTCACCAGACGGTTCACTGGGTAGCCGCGGCGCGCCCGTATTTCTTGTTGAAGCGCTCGATGCGTCCCGCAGCGTCGAGGAGTTTTTGCTTGCCAGTATAAAACGGGTGGCAGGCAGAGCAGATGTCGACCTTATAGGATCCCTTGTGGGAGTAGGTGTCGACGATATTTCCGCAAGCGCACTCAATCGTTGCTGGTTTGTAGTTAGGGTGAATGCCCTTTTTCATGCCAAACCTCCGAGCAGCGGTCTATAGCCTGAGGGGAGCGAAGGGTCAAGCGGTCTCATTTCACCAGCGGGCACGTGCCGATTTCGAGCATCAGATACTCCAATACTCGCTCTTGGGGAAGCAGCACAGTTTGTTCGCCGTGGGTGTGGTAGGAGGAGAAGAAGACTCGACCACAGCCCTGGCCGTCATCATCGATGAAGGAATAACTGGACGTTAGTGGGCGCGTTTCACCAGAGACGCCAATGCCGGAGACGCGGCCGCTCACCCAGACTTTGCCTCTTTCGCTGACGCTGCTTTGCATAGCCCAAAAATCCTTGAAGCCCCTCACGTGTAGCTTGCCATTGGGCAAAAGCGCACCAATTTCGGGGAGCTTCAGCCATTGGGCGAGGCTCTCATCCATCACGTCGGCCTCGAAGTCCAGGTTGGCTGTGCCTACCTCGGCGGCGTTGGGCTCTTCGGGTAGGGTCCACTCATTCTGAGTGCTGGCCTGAAAATCGATGAACTCGGGAAAGACCTGCTCTATGAAATCATAGGAATAATCCGTCGCAAAGAGGCGCCCGCCTGCCTTGACATACTCTCGCAGCACGTTGCGCGCCGGGCCGGGCTGGGTCACGAGGGCCTCGAAGCGTGTGCCACAGTTGATAAAGACGATGTGGTGTTGGGCCAGAAGCGCACCGTTCTGCAGCAGAGCCTGCATGCTTTCCGAGCCTCCTAGCAGGTCGGTGCCATTGAAGAAGACCTTCTCCTCCACGCCCAGCTTGTCGAGCACCTTCTCCAGGCGATCCCAGGCGCCAGTGATCACGGCGATGCGTGGGATCCGGTCGAGGTCGCCATAGTGTTTGTTCTTACCTGGGAGCGTGGTCTTATCCGCAGGTAGAGAGACGGGGCCTGCACAACCTGGGAAGTCCACCTCCACGACGCGGCGGAACATGCCCTTGCGGATCTCCAGTTGCAGGGGGCTGCGTTGTGGCAAGCCCTCCAGGGTGAAGGCGCCCGTGGCGTCGGTATAGGTGCGAGCATGGTAGTCGCCTGGGATATTGCAGGTGGAGCATTGCACCGTGTCAGGAAGTGGCGTCAGGGTTACCGGGATAGCCACGAGCGCTCCAGCCACAGGATCCTTGCCGTTGGGAGCGAAGACTTTGCCTGTGAGCGTGGGCACGCTGCCGTCGCAGGGGTTGAAGAACGCGTCGGATGGCGGAGGCAAGTCTGGTGGTGTGCTTGCGTCCCAGGCGCTGTCAGGCGTGGCGTCGGTAAAGTGGGAGGTCTTGGCGCAGGCGTGGAGGGCGAGGCACAAGAGGAGCGCGATCAATGGGGTGGGTAGGGTCACCCCTCTAAGGTGCCGCATGGGGCTGCACGCGTCCAGCCTACGTGCCGTCTTCGTAGCTCAGCACGCGCTTCAGGCCACCGCTTTGCCAGCTGTAAACGAACATGCCGCCGCCCTCGTAATAGTGGGTGCTCACCAGGACCTCCATGTGACCGTCGCCGTTGAGGTCAAAGCAAAAGGCCAAGCCATAATGATAAGGCGTGTTGTCCTTCTTCTTGCCTTCAACATAGGCGCCTAGGGGCTTGACCTTGACCTTGCCCGCCTTGTCTTTGGAGACCCATAAGACTGCAGAGTAGTCGCCGGGCGCGGTATCTCCAGGTTGCTGGCTTTGCAGGTTCTTGGTGGCGGCCTCGATGAGGGTCTCTTTTTTGCCATCGCCATCGAGATCCACTCGCCAAACCGAGAGCACCTTGCCGGGCAGCGTCTTGGCAAGCCGCAGCGACTTCACCCAGAGCTGCAAGGCGTCTCGATGCGATTTGGTGGGCTTCAGCACCTCAAG
>JAFCZD010000420.1 GCA_019314525.1 Deltaproteobacteria bacterium | reverse complement strand
CGAGTCATTCCCTCGGCGAGTCGACCCAAGCTCATCGCGCGTGCCAACGCAACGCCACTGCTGCTCTATTATCAACAGCACACCGGCTCGCCGCTGATGGCGACGCTCCTCGATGACGCCCTCGAGAGCAGCTGGACGACGGAGGTGCTGGACAGCACCTATGGCGACGGCTTCAACAGCGGCGTCTTCATGGGTGACGCCTTCCTGGTCGCAGAGCGGCGCAGCGGCAATACCTCAGACCCAGGTGGCGTGCGCGTGGCGCGGCTCGAACTCGACGGACAACTCGGCTTGCTCTCGATGCCTGGCAGCAGCAGCACGGAATACCCCACGCTCTCCTGGCATGGCAGCGCTGCGCGTTTGGTGTGGGTCGACTTCGGCAGCGGTCGACAGATGTTCATCGCCAGCTTGGATGCTCAAGGTCGCCGAGTGGGTAACGCTGTGTTGGTGCCAAATGGTGGTGACTACTTCAACAAAGCGCAAACCATGGCTGCAGGCAGCAGCGACCTCTTCATACTCATGAGCGGCTACACGGGCGGCACAGGCATCGCCAGCCACCTCGCCTTCGCGCTGCATAACGCGATCTTGGTGCGGAAGAGCGGCCCAACGCTGCTCACCGAGAGCCCCAACACCCTCACCTCCTACCAACTGAAACCCATGGATGGGCGCGGCGTGGCCGCATGGGTCGAGAGCACAGATCCCCCACGTTTGGGCTTGGCGTTGCTCAATCCCTAGGTTGGGTACCGTCGCATTCAGCGCCCTAAGTGCCAAAGCCCGCCAAGGCTGCATCTGCGTCCTTTCAAGGACCTCACTCAGCCTTCTCGGCCTGCTCTTCCACGCGATTGGGCACACGCTTGGTGGCCACAGGCCACCAAGGCCAGGCGCCATCATCGGGCTTGCGCTGGGGCACGACGCTGCCGTCTGCGCGCAGCTCGAAGGAGAAGACCCGCGCCTTGCGCGCGTTGATCTTGGCGACGCAACGCCACTTGCCCGCCGCCTCTTTGGCCAGCATATCGGTGAGCGGTTTTTCGCCGGGCATGGACTTCTTCCAGGTCGTGCGCTCTTGCCCGCCCTTGAGGCCGATACGTATGGGCAGGGGCACCGCGTGGATGCTCAGCTTCGAGGCGCGGTAGGGGTTGGTGCGCGATTGGCCGCTGATCACCGTATCGAGCTTCTTTCCACGATGCTTGCAACGCATCGTCACGCGCGGCTGTTTGCGCACTTTGGAGTAGAAGATGATCCACGGTCGCTCATACTCTACAGGGTCTTTGCGGATAGGGTCGGCGTTATAGGCCATGTATCCGCGTTTTAGCCAAAGCTCAGGGGCGAGGCGGAAGGTGCCGATGCGGTGCTTTTTGCCCGTCGCGCCCAGCTTATAGTCTAAGGTCATGGCGCCCTTGCTGCCGATTTTCATGGTGCGCTCGGAGATGCGCACGCTGCCTTGGAGCTTATTGCGTGTGGGTCTCACCGCCGCGTCGTAATCTTTGACGGGATCGGTGAAGCTGACATAGATGCGATCATCCGCTTCGGTCTTGCCCCAGAACTTGAAGTTGATGAAGGTGCTTTGACCTCCGTGGCCAATCCACCACGAGGCCAGCACGGGGAGCCCGCTGGCAAGCTTCGGGCGGGCGGGCATATATTTGCTGCCAAACCAGGGGCTGGTGGCCTTGCGGAACATGCCAGGGTGATAGGCGATGGGACGCCGCCACAAGCCAACCCTCGATGATGCGCGACGTGTGCTTTGGGCCTTGGGCTGGGGGCGAGAGCGGGAGGTGATCACCTCCATGAGCTTCTCTAGGAGTTTACGCTTGCTCTCTTTGTCCAAGTCGCCTTTGAGCTGCTGGCCGATGGCCACCACCGCGGTGAATTTGTGGTCGGCTTCTTCGCGCCGCCGTCGGTAATCCGTCGAGGGCATGCGGCAGGCGTTGTAATCTTTGCAGAGCGCCATGGTCTCGAGCATCAACACTTGCAGCAGCTCGCTGGGGTCACGCAGCTTCTCTTTGCCGGCCTTGACGCCCACGGAAATGCCCGCAATGGAAAAGCCCAGTTCCACCTTCAGCGACTCGTATTTGGTCTTATAGGAGTCGCAGTTGTCACGCACGATCTTGCCGATGGGCGTGGGGCAGCGGTACTCGTTGCCGCATGCGCTGAGCAGCGCCAGGAGCGCCAGGGGCGCCACCTGGGGAAGGGGGAGGGTTCGGATCATCGGAGGGGCTCCTCGAGTTTGCTGCGCATGACTTTGGTCTCCAGCCACCAATCCGCCGAGGGCTGCCGCCCCTGCCTCGCGTGGGGCTTGAGCAGGCCATTGGCTTTGACCACGAAGCGCGCCTCCCGCACAGGCTCGCCCTCAATGGAGACCACGCAGCGCCACTTGCCCGCTTTGGGCCACTCTTTGGTTCCCTTGGGTGCGCTGCCTTCTCCCTGATGGCGCACATAAAACGGCAGGGGGAAGTCATAGCGGCGCCAGGTGATGAAAGGATGCTTCACTGCGACGCTGCGGCCCGGGCCCATGCTACGGTAGCGGTCCTTGTCCTGGTATTGGCCCACCTGACCGGTGTGGCGGCCATAGGTCGCGATGGCGCCCGTGGCGGGTTTGCCGTCGACCCAGCAGCGCGCGGTGATGGATTTACGTCGGTAGTCTCGCATCTTAAGCACGGCGAGCAGAGAGGGGCGCTCGAAGTCGGGGGGCAGCAATCGGGCGAGGGGGCGAAACCTCAGGCGCAGCTGGTGTGCGGCAGGATCATGATCCTCAGCGAAGGTGCGGCTGCCGTTGCGTGGGTTGCTGATGCGGGAGAGGGCGCGGAAGACTCGGGTCCCAATGGGCTTGGCTTTGTCGTCGTCTTCTGTAGCGTGAAGGAGCGTGACGCGTAACGTGGGTGTTGTGAGCGCCTCTTTCTTCGGTGTCTTGCAGCGCACGCTTACCAGGCCGTTGACACCACGGCTGCTCCTGGAGAGTCGACAGTCGACGCGCTTAGCGCCGTAGTCCATGGTGAGCTGGTCATCGCTCGCGAGGCGGCCTCGCACGAGGAAGGTCACGCCCACGCCGTAGCCCACGACGCCCTGGCCAGAGCGAAAGACGTGTCGCACACTAAATTTTGCGTGGGCGACCTGGGGCCCTTTCCCCCTTGCTTTGGGCTGAGGCGGCAGCCTCTTGGTGCCATACCAGGGCAACCACGACATATAGGGGCTGCCCGAGCGGCGCTTGACGCTTTGAGCTTGGGCCGGCGGGCGGGTGCCCGTTGTGGACGGCGCCGGTGCTGTGAGCAGGCTCAAGAGCTTCGCTACCAGCTTGGCCTTCTCCTCTTTGGGAAGATCAGTCTTCAGCTGTGCGCTGAGGGCGCCCACCGCGGTGAAGATGTGGTCGGTCCTCTCGCGGCGCTCGCGGTACTGTAGCGGCGAAACGCGGCAGGCGTTGAAGTCACGACAGAGGGCATGGGTGCGGTGCGCCAAGATCTGCATCAGCTGGCTCGGATCGCGCAAGCTCTCTTTGCCCAGCTTCACGCTGCTGCTCACGGGGCCCAAGCTGGCGGAGAGCTCAGCCTTCAGCGTATCGAAGCGTGTGCGGTAGACCTCGCAGTCATCGCGGATGATTTTGCCGATGGGCTTGGGGCAGAGGTATTCGTTAGAGGCACAACCCACAAGAAGCAGCGCCGAGACACCGCCGAGCAAACCACGCATCACAGCTCCTTATCATCTGGAACACAGCGATCTTGAACGCCGCATCATAGCAAAAAGTAAGGCGAGTTACCCTCTCCCCGTCTATTGATATGCAGAGATTGCAATATGTGTAGACAGGCAATGGATGGGACGCTAGCCTGACATAGATGGAGTTCATAGGAGAGGTCATGAAGGTGCGAACCATGCAACCCCTGCTTGCGTTGGCCCTGTTGGTCATGGCGTGTGGAGGCGAGGAGAAGCTGAGCGGACCATGGGCCCATGTGCCCAAGCGCAAGACCGCCACCGATCACACCAGCTTCTTCAACCAAAGCTTCAAAGATGGGCCTGCTGTGACCAAGGCCTGCCTCGAGTGCCACCCTGAGGCGTCCAAAGAGGTGATGAAGACCTCTCACTGGCGTTGGGAGGCCGCAGATCCCGTCCTGCTACCCGGCCGCAAAGAGCCCCTTCGTCTCGGCAAAAAGAACGCGTTCAATAACTTCTGCATCGCGGCTACCTCCAACGAAAAAATGTGCACCAAATGTCATGTCGGCTACGGCTGGAAAGATAAGACGTTTGATTTCGCCGACGAGACGCGCGTTGACTGCCTCGCTTGCCATGACAAGAGCGGCACCTACGCCAAGCAGGATGAGGGCTTGCCCGTTAAGGGTGTGGATCTCCTGGCCGCTGCTCGCAGTGTGGGGCGCACCAGCCGTGGCACGTGCGGGAACTGCCACTTCTTTGGGGGAGGTGGAAACTCGGTAAAGCATGGCGATATGAGCGCGACGCTCTTCAACCCTGCAGATCATGTCGACGTGCATATGGGCAAACACAACCTGGTCTGCGCCGACTGTCACCGCGCCAAAGATCACGACATCTTGGGGCGTGCCATGTCCGTTAGCCCGAGCGCGCCCATCAAGGGACGCATTGCCTGCACGGATTGCCATAAGGGCGATCCCCACAAAGATGCGCGCCTCAACAAACACCTGAAGAAGGTCTCCTGCCAGGCTTGCCATATTCCGCAAATGAACCGAGAAGAGGCGACGAAGATGACCTGGGATTGGTCCAAAGCCGGCCAGGAGAACGACATCAAAGATCCCCACGTTTATCTGAAGATCAAGGGGCGCTTCACCTACGAAAAGGGCGCGACGCCGACCTACCGTTGGTACAACAAGAACGCCACGCACTATGTGCTCGGTGACACGATCGATCCCACCAAGGTCACGAAGATGGACGCGCCCATCGGCGCTCGCAAGATGGCGGGCTCACAGATCTGGCCCTTCAAGGTGCATCGTGGAAAACAGCCTTACGATAAGGTGCACAACTACTTCTTGGTGCCCAACCTCGTGGGCGATGAAGGCTATTGGAAGAAGTTTGACTGGGATTTGGCGCTGAAAAATGGCGCCAAGAAGACAGGACTACCCTACAGCGGAGAGTATGCTTTCGCCGCGACGGAGATGTACTGGCCCCTTACGCATATGGTGGTGGCCAAAGAGGATGCTCTTGGGTGTGGCGACTGTCACGGCCCCTCAGGGCGCTTGGATTGGAAGGGGCTCGGTTATGAGCGCGACCCTCTCGCCAAAGGTGCCGCC
>JAFCZD010001024.1 GCA_019314525.1 Deltaproteobacteria bacterium | reverse complement strand
ACGGCTTCCCCTTCCGCCCGGACGATTATGGCGCCTACGCCGAGGCTCAGCGCTGGCGAGACCCTGCCCGTGGCCCAGGGCTCGAGACGGGCCTGGCCCTGCAGAGCAAAGGTGATCAGCGTCGCGGCGCCTCGAGGGTCCTCGGGATCGAGGCGGCTGAGAGAAAGAGGGAGGCTGCCTTCCACCCCCAAGACCAGCCAGGGCAGCACACGCAGGCCTCCGCCCAAGCGCAGGCTCGCGCTTGGTGACGCGTTCAGATGTGCGAGGCCGACGGAAGGCCCCCCCCACATCAACCAGCGCCCTGTCTTGGGTGACGGGGGAGGATCGAGGCGTGCCGCCACAAGGCGTGTCACTAGAGGTGGCACCGGGCGTGGTTTGACGCGGCCCCGACCACGCATACGCAACTCGAGCAAGCTGGCGTGAAGCAGCCCCACCAGCCGCAGCGCGACGATGCCGCTGGCGTCCTTGCCGTCCTCAGGGGCGACCACGGTGTTGTGCAGCACCGTCTTTCGGGTGAGGGCATCATAAACCCAGAGCTGAACCCGATGTTTCCCATGGTGCCGCGAGATGCGTAGGGCGCCGATGGCCCGCTGCTCCACCGCCCTCGTGCGCAGCTCCTGAAGGCGCGCGTTCATGCCTTCGGCGTGCGCAGCCAGGGGCACGACCTCGAGCCCAAGGGCTGAAAGCTCTGCCCTCGTGCGGCGCTCCACGGCCTGCCAAGACTCTTTGGGGAAGCGTTTGGACATGCCCAGCAGCACCACGCGGGGTCGCGCTTGGGCGACGACTTCGGCGGCGGGCATGGTCATGGGCTGCGTTTGCGGGGTAGGGCCTGCAGTGAGGGCCCAGAGCAAGACAACATGAAAAACGGAGCACATACGCGCACTTTAGCGCAAGAGTTCTCACGGGTCACAGCGGGCGAGAATAAAGTTGGCCCTGGGATGTCCTTCAGACGTCTGCCAAGTAAGAAGAGAGGAGGTCAAAGAGTGGAGCCTTGGCGAGCAGTGGGCTAGAACAGTTGTAGGAGCATGCTCATCGCCAGCCTTGCAACACATAAAGATCAGCAGAGGTCAGAGGCTGCGCATGCAGGCGACGCAGAACTCTTGGCGTGGCTACAACAAGATAGCCATGGGGCGGCAACCCTGCTCTTCGAGCGTTTTGGTCGGCTGGTCAACCACACGGTGCAACGTGTGCTGGGGCCCGATCCTGACCACGATGACGTGGTCAATGAGGTGTTTCTGCGGGCTATAGGCGGGGTGTCCAAGGTGCGTGACCCTGGGAAGTTGAGCAGTTGGATGGTCTCGGTGACGCTCAACACCGTGCGCAGCGAGCTCCGCGCTCGCGTTTGCGATCCTCGCTCAGATGCCTGTGGAGGAGCGGTTGGTCTTTGGTTTGCATTATTTGGACGAAAAATCCGTACCCGAGGTGGCGGAGAGCTGCGGTTGCTCGACGCGAACGGTGAAGCGGAGGCTCCAAAAAGCGCGCAAACATTTTGTCGCCCGGGCGCGGCGCGAGCCTGATTTGGCGGAGCGCCTCGCCGGCAGCCCATGGACAGAGCTGGAGTCCGGATGAGCCTGCGAGACAACGACAGAGGTTGTGAGAGCGCGCTGCGGAAGCTCGGGCGAGATACCGCCAGCGAGCTCGAGGCTATCGAGCTCGAGGCTATCGAGGACACGCGGCTCGCGGCTCAGCAGCAACGCTTGTTGCGCAGCCTCCGCAGGCCTGCGCCGCGTGTTCGGCTCTCGTGGCAGCTGGGTTTGGCCACAGCCCTCGCGGGGGCCGCCGCTCTCGCGCTAATTTGGGTATTTTTGGGCTCACCTGCAGAGAGCATTTACTGTATCGACCCCAGCGGGACGCGCCTGGCCGAAGGAGCCACCCTCGAAAACAAGCAAGGTGACGCCCAAGTCTTTCGCTTCAGCGAGGGCAGCGAGCTGGCGCTCTCGCCTGGGGCGAAAGTGACGTTGACGCGCTTGAGTGAGGGGGACGTTCGTGTCTCTCTCACCACCGGTCGTATAGATGCCGAGATACGCCACGCTTCACAACGCCGCTGGAGCTTCTCGGCGGGGCCCTATGAAACCCTCGTCGTGGGTACGCAGCTCTCCATCCATTGGAACGCTGAGGCCCGCAGCATG
>JAFCZD010000419.1 GCA_019314525.1 Deltaproteobacteria bacterium | reverse complement strand
GGACGAAGAGCGCTACGAACGATTGCGAAGACGTTGGCGTGCGGTGGGGCGCCGAAGCACGGCGGGCAAGTCGCTTACCAGGCCTGTGACGCTGAAAGAGCCTGTGGCGATTCACGTTGAATATTATGTGGTGCGTGTTGGCCCGCAGGGAGAGGTGCACTTCCTCTCTGATATCTACGGTCTAGATCGTCGTCGACTCTCTCCCCGTTCTGCCCCTCGTCGTTGCGCGCCAGAGACCGTCCTGGCTCGGCGTCGGTTCCAGACCCTCGAGCGGCGCATCCTCACCCTGGAGCATCAGGCGACGACGTTGGCCTCGTGTAGCGCTCAGGGGGGCGCTGCCGAGGGTCGCCTTCAGAAGAGGTTGGCCAGCTTTGATGGGCAGTTCAAGAACCTGGCTCAGCATACACGGCAAAGACACGCTGTGGTGGCGGCCGAGTTCAAACAGAGCGCGCGCGGCTGGACGTACGCCTTGTCCAAACGCGCGGTGGGAGTGGAGCGGCTCTATAAGGCGCTCTTTCGCTTGACCAAGCGCGCCCAGCGCAGCTGCCGAGCGTTATCTCGCAGTTAGATGACGGAATTACGAAGCCAGCGCCGTCGCGCTGCGAAAACAAGCATCAAGAACCACGGCAGCAGCCCGCCACGTCCCAGCCGAGCTGCTGCAAGCTGGCAGCCGCTGCTCTCTGCCGGCGTGGCTCCATCGCTTCCACTGTCACGTTGGCCTGCACCCCCGTCATCTTCAACGGTGCCACCGTCCTTGGCGAGCGTGCCTCCATCCACGACTGCCCCCCCATCGGAGGGGCTCGCGGTGCAGTATTCCGCCGTGGAGAGCGCACCCGCGGGGAGGCCCGAGCCAAAGGTGTTGTCGGGCGCGTCGGCTTGGGAAGCGTGTATGCGCAGCAGCCCCTGCAGCTCAGCTGTACTCATCTGCGGGTAGGCCTGGCGCAGCAAGCCCGCCACGCCAGCCACCAAGGGCGTGGCGACGCTGGTGCCGGTGTAGCGTCGGTAGCTGCTCTCACTTGTGCTATCGATGCTGAGCACGTTGACCCCAGGGCCCACGAGGTCAGGTTTCGTACGCCCATCGGCGGTGGGGCCACGCGAGGAGTTTCCCGCGATAGTTCCAGCGAGGTCCACGGCCCCCACAGCGAAGACGCCCTCGGCGTCGCCGGGGGCGCGGATGGTCGTCACCCCTGGGCCGGTGTTGCCCGCGGAGTTGAAGAGCCAAAGCCCCTTGGAGGCTGCGATGGCGGCGGCCTTGCTGGTGGCCTCTGTCTGACCGTTCATCTGTGAGCTGTCACAAGGGCTGGTGCAGAAGCTGATGGACGAGCTGACGACGTTTGCCCCCTCGCGCTCTGCCCACTCTAGGCCGGCGACCCACCAATCGTCTTCAATGGGCGTGTCTTCAGCGACATCGTCTACCTTGGCCAAAAGATAGCTGGCCTTGGGTGCGACGCCCATGAAGTTTCCGGCGTCCATACCTGCCAAGAGCGCCAATACCAGGCTCCCATGGTCGTGTTGATTGCTCGGGTCGCCGCTCTCATTGCGCACGATGTCATCGTCGTTGACGAAGTCGTGGGCGGCGGTCACGGAGACGTTGGCGAGGGCCTGATGAGCGAGGTTGAAGCCGGTATCCAAAATGGCGATGGTGACGCCCTCACCTCGTAGGCCGCAGTCGTGCATCGCTGGCACGCCAAGAGCGGCGAGCTGTGCCCAGGCTTGGCCGTAGTCGTTTTCGTTGGCGAAGAGTTTGAGGGGCGGTGTCTCCAGAGGGCTCGCTTTGGGTAGAGGCCGCATGCCACGCCCCACAGGGCGGATGGCTGCGACGAAGGGCAGACGGGCGATGCTTTCGAGCTCATCGGTGGTGGCGTTGACGCTCAGAGCGTGCAGCCAGCGCGACCGTGTGCGCAGGCGGGCGCCGGTGGCGATGATGGCCTCAACGTGGGCGTCGGCTAGGGGCCTGTGAGCCTCCTGGTCCGTGCGCGCGTTGTCGGTGCGTGCAAGGGTGATCCAATAGGCCTCCGCGTGGGCCTCTCGAGGGGCCAGTAGGCAGAGGGAGAGCGCGCAGAAGGCCGGCAGGCAGAGGGGCATGATAAGGCGTGACATGGAGGCAGTATAACAGCTGTTCGGGGTAACCCCTTCTGCGCACTGCCGTAAAGATAGGTTGTAAGAAAGGGTGTGTGTCGACGACTCATCGTCGACATTCACCATGGAGGCTCCCATGCACCCTCACGTCTTGGCTCTCGCGACCCTCTCGCTCTCACTCTCGCTCTCCCTCGTGTCCCCCGCTGCTCATGCCTTTGACCATGCGCCTTTCGATACGATCTTGCGGGCTCATGTGCGCCACGGGCGCGTGGACTACGCGGCGATCAAAGCGGGCAGCTCCCACGCCGCCCTCAACGCCTATATCAAGGCGCTGGGTGACGCGAGCCTTTCGGGAATGAACCGGAACGCTAAGCTCGCCTTTTACCTCAACGCTTACAACGCGTTGGTGATCAAATCCGTGGTGGACCGATGGCCCCAGATCTCGTCGGTGGTCAAGGTCTCTGGCTTCTTCGACCGCTCGCGCTTCAAGGTCGCCGGGCGAGCCTTGACCCTCAATCAGCTCGAAAAGAAGGTCATCCTTCCCACCTTCAAAGATCCTCGCGTGCACTTCGCGCTGGTCTGTGCCGCGCGCAGTTGCCCACCTTTGGGTTCACGAGCGTTTTCGGCGCGAGGCCTCGACGGCGTGCTCCAAAAGTTGGCGCGACGCTTCGTCAACAGCCGCCATGGCGTGCAGGTGCAAGGCGAGCAGATCCGCGTATCGAAGCTCTTCGAGTGGTACGCCAAGGATTTTGGCAACGTGGGGGCCTTCTTGGGGCGTTACCACCGACAACATGGCGCCAAGCTCGTCGCTGCCAAGAGGTTCTCATATTTGAAATACGACTGGGCTCTGAACAAGCGTTAGATGTTCACGTTTTGCTCATTCGCCGCTCGCGGGAAGAAACGAGAACCAGCTCGAGGTGAGGCGTGCTGCCCGCCTGCTTGATCGACCGGGCCACAGCCTCTTCGAATGTGCGGCCCATCGGCCCGGATCCACCGTCGAGCTCGAGGCGACGCAGAGCCGGCAGAGCCGTTGCCAGCTGCTGGAAGCACGTCAGGGAACGGTCGATGGCCTCCTCGCCCAAAGCCCGAACCCGAGACGGGATCTCGATGCGCAAGCTCTGCACCTGCGGCCAGCTCGTCTGCAGTGCATGCCAGAGTCCAGCTAGATTGAGGCAGAGCGTCAGGTCCGTGATCTGCAGCTCTGGCAGGTGCTGTGGGAAGTCCTCACCGCGGAGCGTCAGCTGCCGCAAAGCTGGCAGCGCGCCAAGGGGATCGAGCTCTCCAATCCGGTAGCGTTGTCTCGGGGCGCCGAAGCTCAGCGTGTCGAGAAGCGGCAGGTGCTGCGCGGCAGCGAGCTCTGCGAACTGTCCATAGGTAAGGTGCTTCCCGATCCGGCCGATGCTCAGCGAGCGGAGCAGCAAGCAGGAAGGGTGCGCCAGAAACCGCGACAGGTCAGCCAGCCACCGCTGGCCCCAACCCTCTTGTCCTCTGTCGAGCACTGAGTGTAGGGATTGCACGAAGCCGAGGTGCCACTCGATCGTGGTCGACCAGCGGCCGCTGGTCAGATCACCGAGCGCGCCCGAAGCTCCCAGCAGGCGGCGCTCCTCGTCGGACAGCTCGCTCTGTCCTCGTCGTTCCTGATGGTGCTGCAGCACGATCAGCTCGCCGCGCGGATCGCCCTGCTCCTGCAGCCAGTCGGCAAAGACGAGGAAGGCATCGCTGCGCCCCTCGAGCGCTGCCTGCGCTAGGGCGTCGGTCCAGGCGCGGGGATAGCCGTCGCGTGCTGGCTCGACCTGCAGCAGCAGTCGGAGCGGCCCTTCGAGCGCCTCCTGCAAGGCCAGCTCGCTCGCGCTCGGAGGGCCACCCTCGACGGCCCGCACGACTTCCCTCGCCCGCAGCCAGGCGCGATCTCGGACGTTCTGCTCGGGCGTGCGAAGTAGCTTGGCTGCCTCGATCTCGTCGCCGCCGGTCTGCTCCAGGGCCTCGATGCAGGCTCTCATGGGTGCCTCGGTCAGGCGTCTCACGAAGCGGATCTTGCGTTGCTGTTCACTCATGACGGTCAGTTGACACCACGTAAGCATGCATCGAGCCGAATCGGAACGGAATACCCCAGGCGCTACCTTCCCGGAAACTTCCGGCAAGAACCAAGAGCTTCGTTCGTATAGAGCTGGGATTGGTGATCTTGAGAAACCTGATGAAGGTCGAGGAAGTAATGACAACAATAAAAGCGCGCACCTGGCTTGTGATCTGTGGCCTAACATTCTCCATGGGGTGTGGCGGTCTGGCAGAGGATGAAACCGCATCTGACGGGCGTCATGACACCTTTCTCACAGGAGGAAAGGCAGACACCGCCGGCATCAAGGCAGACAGCGTCGAAGCCAGAGCCGTGCTGAAGTTGGCCAATGAGGCCAGCTATCAGCTCCTTGACGATCCTGTGGGAGTGGGTGGCGTGGGGCTGGACAAGCGCGCAGCACGAAACATCGTGGCCTTCCGACAAGGGGCTGATGGGCTGGAGGGCAGCGGGGATGACGTGTTGTTCGTCTCATTGGTCGAGTTGGACGCGATCTCGTATGTGGGTCCGAGGGCTTTCGGGCGGATGCTGACCTTCGCCCTTGAGAATGGCTATGCACAAGAGCCAGAGCAGCCAGGTATCGACCTCCCCGTCGAGGCCTGCGTGGGCGACTTCGCTCCTGTGAAGATCATGGACAGCTGGCATCAGGGCAGCTGGCTCGACCTCCGCTTGGTGCGTTACGTTCGCGTCTGCGACGAGGTAGCGGGCGTTACTCAATGCAAGGGCTGGGAAGAAAAGCCCTTGCCCGGCGCACGCAGCGCCTATGGTGGGTACACCGACGATGTCTTCCAGAGCACGGTGAACACCGAGGATGGCGTGGCGGTCCTGGCCGTCAAGGGCACGCGTTCGAGCACCTACAATGCCCTGGGCACCTTCACCCAGCTCCCTGGCGCCACGAGCCTGAGCCTGACCTTTCAATATCAGGGCTATACCGATGTCTGCGACGATTACAGCTACGGGGGTGGCTGGGGTTCTGGCGGGTGTCTGCGCAGCCACTACGCCTATTGGACGGGCGCAGCCACTACGCCTATTGGACGGGCACCTGGATGACCCTCGAGGGTCACGTATCAGAGACGTGCGCGGCGCTCTTCACGGAGGTGGTGCGTGGCGCCGAGGTGTCCTTTGGCGCAGACGCCATCAGCTACACCGAGACGGTGGATGTGGCGGTGGGTCAGTAGTTTCTTCACGACGAGAACATGGTTTTCTAAACCTGCGGCGGCGGGTCATCCCCACCCTCCCGCGCCAAGGGGAGACCTTCGAAAAACGTGATCCGAGACTCGCCACATGCTGACGGAGACTCGGGCCTACTGCCCCTGACGCTCTCTCGGCGCTGCCTTGGACTCCCCCTACGCCCTCGTCACCTTCGAGAGAGCCTGTTCCCACCCTCTGGCCGGTGGTTCCCACGCTGCTGCGACTGATCCCCAGCTGGGGATGACTGCCCAGATAGTGGGGACGTGTGGTCACGAGTGTGGGACGTCTCGTTGCGAGTGTGGGGACGCGTACTCTCGACCATGGGGAGCGATGGCCCGATGGTGCAGAGCCCATGTTCAGAGCGTACCAAGGCCGTGACCCGACCCTCGAAAACGCGGGAGTGAGCGCGGGGATCGACATCTCGACTGCGGGGATGACTCAGCAGAGCGAGTTCCGCGATGGGTAGAGCGAGTTCCGCGATGGGTGGAGCGAGTTTGGTGATGTGTGGAGCGGGTTTGGTGATGGGTAGAGCAAGTTCGGCGAGTTTTCGAGTCGGTACGACGGAGAGAGACCCAGCGACAGGGTCAGTTTGAGGGGGCGCCGTCTTCGCTCGCGCTGGTTCTTGTGGAACTGATGCCCAAGGTAATGCGCGTACGCCGGTTGGAGATGGCCACGCGGGCGATCTCCGCCCACTGTTGGTACCAAGTCCACAGTTCGTCGGCGACGGCGTCCACCGCTGGCAAGTCTTCAGTCACCATGGGCGGAAACTCCACCTCCTGGATGATCTTGAGCTCTCGTCTGGCTTCGTCGTTCAGGCGCTGGTTGATACCACGAGTTTCGAGCAGGGCGGCAGCCTTTAGTTCCACAGAGTCTTTGGACGCGCGCAATACCTCGATGCGCTCCAAGAAGACGGACATGGTGACGATGACCTCGCGGCCGGCGGCTTGCCGAAAACCAAGAGGTGACCAAGTACGTTGCTTTCCCATTTAACTTCAATGCACGCTTTGCCAGATTCACCGCATCTACCGGATGGTCTTGGCCCCATCAATCCCTGGAGTGGACGACGCACGGAAATACGTGGAAGCGTGTATCCATAGCTGCGAGTAGCAGCAACTCAAACGATGTTCTTGGAGTGTGGCTGGCAGAGGAAACATACACAAGCGTAGAGCAAGTTGTTCGCTATGCTCTCTCCAGAAAGTCACATTTCGAAGCCCAGGGATCACTGTTATTCCGGGTGATAATAGCTATCCATTTGTGGCTGCTTGGAGGTCTGGCGCCGGTGTCTATTCGTACAAAAAGCCGGCTGCCGCGAATGCAGCTCTTGTTTACACTGGGCATATGACCGATTCTCCGATGATGTCGCATGCATCCTTGGGATCCTATGTCTATAATTATTGGTTTAGCGACCTATGGGCTGGTTACGTACGTCGATTTTCGCCCATTGAGGGGCGGACTATCGGTGCGCACTCATGCCTTGGGTCATGGATGATTCTGGGTTCGCGCGGCAAACCTCAGAGACGAGGGAATCATGGTGAGAACGAGAGTTGGATGGGTCCTTGCGGCCGCAGTGTTTGGTGTTTTCCTGG
>JAFCZD010000418.1 GCA_019314525.1 Deltaproteobacteria bacterium | reverse complement strand
CGAGTTGTGTCTACAACCGGCTCGCAATGCCTACAAAGTAAGGTGCCCGCAAACCGGGTGGTCAAGATGGGTCAGACCGTCAGCGTCAGCGTCAGACCGTCAGCGTCAGACCGTCAGCGTCAGACCGTCAGCGTCAGACTTCAGCGGCGCCCAACAACTGATCCACCCAAGGGGCGGATCCTGATCCAGGGCGCCGGGTAGGTTACCGGTTCACAAGGCGTTGAGGGCGGCGCGATCGTGATCCAGCCGGGTCGTGACATGTGGGATTGGTCACGCTTCAGGCATGGGGGTCAAGATTCGGTGCACCGAGTGTGGGAAGACAGTGCCAGCGGCGCCGAGCGCGAAGGGTGCGCAGAAGGTTTGCAGTAAGGCGTGCCGCAAGAGGCGTAATCGCAAGCTGGCACGCAAACGGCGGCGCGCGCAGCCGAAGGAATACCGACAAGACGAGGTCCTACGCAAGCGCGCTCAGCGACAGCGGGAGAGAGAGGGGGAATCACGGCGGCGCGCGTTGACGGCCGATCCGGAATCTGCATCGCGGCAGACCATCGGCGTTTGTCACGCGCCAGGCTCGGCGAACAACCTCGCGGAAGTGCTGGATAAAATCGATAAAATCGTGGACGAAACTTTCGCGATGTCACGCGCCAGGCTTCGGCGGGAGCTCGAGGCGATGGTCTTGAAATCCGCATCACAATCGACGACGCCCCCGGTGCGGGCGGGACCATGAGGCAAAACCGTGGCTGTGTCACGCGCCAGGCTCGATGCAGTTCGAAGCCAAAAACGCGGACGAAATCGCATATTTCGTGGCAGGTGTCACGCACCAGGATGGCTTGGGGTCGTTTTCCGTGTCCCAATTTGGATATGGCAACCCCGCATCTGGTTGAGGTGTCGGTTTCAGCGCTGCACGAGCAGCTGGCCTCGCTGCGGTTGTGCGAGCCACGGGCGGTCGATGCCATCGAGTTATCGCTCACACGTCATGGCCAACTTACACCGGTCGAGGTATTCGCCCACGATGGCGAGCTGCAAGTCTTGGACGGATTCAAGAGGTTGCAGGCTGCGCGCCGTTTGGGCTGGAAGCAGCTGCGGACCCAGCAGCATGCTCTGAGCACGGCGGAGGCGATCGTGATGCTGGTGCAGGTGCACGGCAATCGCAGCCTCGCGGAATTGGAGGAGGCGTGGTTGGTTCGCGCGTTGGTGCGCGAGCATGGGTTGACGCAAGGGGCGGTGGGCGAGCGACTGGGCCGTCACAAGTCTTGGGTGTGCAGACGAATGATCTTGGCCGAAGGGCTCGAGCCTCAGGTTCAGGCATGGGTTCGCCTGGGGCTGGTGGTACCGCGGGCGGCAGTTGAGCTGGCCGCGTTGCCACGTGGCAACCAGAGCGTGGCCGGCGAACTCGTGATGAAACGAGGACTGACGGTGCGTCAGACGCAGTTGCTCGTCCATCAGTTGGTCGAAGCCGATGGCGCGCAGCTGCAGCAGTTACTGACTCGTTGGAGTGAGCAAGGCGCCCCGAGTGGACAAGTCGCTGGCCGGCCTGCTGTACGCAAAGCACGAAGCGAGGCGGACTGGATGAGTACGGACATCCTGACATTGCACCGCTCGGCGGCGCGACTCCAAGCACGGTTGATGGGCAATGGCCTGTACGCCGCGCCCGAGGGGTTGCGCGAATTGATGGGAGAATCACTGCGGGCGTTGGTACCTGTACTGCAGTCGCTCAAGGACGTTATTGCTGACCACTGCGATGGTCAGAAGGACAGGAGTAAGCATGATTCACATCTGGCGTAACCGTGAAGAGCTTGAGCATCAGGTCATTACACTGGATAGCCAAGGGGTGAGTTGGCGAGTCATATCCACGACTGTTGGAGTGAGTCGCAATACGGTAAAAGGCATCGTGCGAGCGCACAAGCGTCGGAGAGATAGGCCGCATAGCGCGCTTGAGCCTCCGCCTCCCAGAGCCCCTCGTCCCAGCAAGGTCGATCCTTTCCTGCCAAGGGTCAAGGCCTTGTTCGAGCAGTATTCGGACATTACCGCTCAGCGGGTGTATGAGACGTTGCAAGAGGAAGGCTTCGACGGAGGTTACACGGCAGTCAAGAAGGCAGTTCGCCGACTGCGACCCAAGTCCAAACCCAAGCCGAGCCTGGCGACCCCAGTCTACGACCCAGGAGAGATGGCCGAGTGCGACTGGTCACCCTATGTCGACGTGCCCTTTGGCGACGGCTCGCAGCACGTGCTACAGGCGTTCGGCTACACCCTCGTTCATTCGCGTCGCAAGTACTTCGGATTCTTTCTCAAGAGCGACCTGCATGCCCTGATGGACGGGCATGTGCAAAGCTTCGAGCGCTTCGGGGGGCTCGCCAAGGGGTGTAAGTACGACAGCCAGAAGCCTGTCGTACTGCGGTGGGAAGGCCAGCAGCCAATCTACAATCCCCGCTTCATCGCCTTTGCTACCTACTACGAGTTCAAGGCCCACGCGCTACTGGGTAATCCCAACGGCAAACCCCGCGTCGAGCGCTCCTTCTGGGAGCTCGTCCGCTCGTTCTTCAACGGCCGGTCCTTTCACGACTTCACGGATCTGCAGGCGCAGCTCGCGCACTGGCTCGACACGATTGTCGACCACCGACGCCGCTACGGCTCGACAGCTTTGGAGCGCTTCACTCTCGAGCAACCCCACCTGCGTCCACTGCCGTCCCATCACTACGATACCGCACGCGTCACCCATCGGATCTGCAGCATCGACGGTTTCGTCGACTGGGAGGGGAACCGTTACGCTGTTCCTTACGATCACGTCACCGACATCCTGCCCGTCCGTATCACGCAGCACGAGCTATTCATCTATGGCGCAGACTTGTCGTGCATTGCTCGCCACGAGCTTGCCCCCCGCGGACAAGGCCTCAAACTCGACCCCCACGGCTTCCACCCACCGGCTGGACACAGGGCGGCCGCCGACGCGGACCAACTGCGCGCCACCTTCGAGAGCATGGGTGAGCAGGCCGCTGAGTTCTTCCGCCTCATGAGCCAAGCTCCCCCTCGCTCCTATTGCCACCAAGCCCGTCTCATTCTCAAGTTGCGCTCTCGCTTCGACACCGAGGACATCCTGCCTGCCCTGGCGCATGCCGCCCGGCACGGCGCCCTGCGAGCCGACTCGGTCGAGCAAATCCTCGTGACCACATGCCGTCCTCGCACCTTCGAAGAGTACGTCTCCGAGCAAACCGCTCAACGCCTGGCCGAAACCATCGGCATGGACTCGACCGAGCCTCGCAACCTCGTTGTGTACGACAGCTGGCGGGTCTCGGGCCTGCGCCAACCCCCAGCCGCCAACCAGGAGTCTACATCATGCGAAAACGCTCTTCCGATGCCAGTCCCCCTCCCAAGTCCAACTCAAAGCCAAGACCAAAACCAACCGAAAAACGTGCAATCGACCCCGACGATGTGTTGCTCCGATTGCGCAGACACCTCGAATTCCTCAGATTGACGCATGTCTTGGCCAACCTCGACGAATTGCTTGATTCGGCCCTTCGGGAGCGGCCGGCCCACGCTGTGTTTCTCGAAAACGTGCTGTACCGCGAGGTCGCTTCCAAGACCGAAAGCCGTATCGACCGACGTATCCGCAACAGCGGCTTGAACGAGCGCAAGACTCTCGAGGCCTTCGACTTCAACTTCCAGCCCACCGTAAACAAGAGCTTCATCCTCGAACTCGGCCGCCTCGGCTTCGTACAGCGCCACGACGACCTCGTCATCACGGGACAACCCGGCACCGGCAAGAGCCACTTCCTCAAGGCATTCGGCCTGCGCGCCTGCCAGCACGGTATTCGTGTCCGCTACGCCCGCTGCGTCGACATGATCGACGACTTGCACGCGGGCCTCGCCGACAATTCCTACCCGCGAAGACTTCGGTCCTGGACATCTCCCACACTGTTGATCATCGACGACGTCGGCCTGGGACAGGTCCGCAAACGCGACGACGAACCGACCGCCGCCCACTCCTTGTTCAACCTCATCGACCTCCGGCACGGCCGCGTCTCCACCGCCGTGACCTCCAACATCAAGCTTAGCGAATGGGGAAAGTATCTCGGCGACGCTACCGTCGCCGGGGCCATTCTAGACCGACTCGCTATGTACGGTATCCGTATCGACATCAACGGCCCCAGTTATCGCAAGCACCTTGCCGACGAGCGCGCCAAGAACTCCGGCACACTGCCGATGCTCGACTGTCCCGAACACTGAGAGGCCGGTGCTCATGCCAAGACCCTCCATCAGCCGTGCTCCCATCCGGCCCGATCGGCTCCGCCGTATCGCAGGTCAATCCTTTGCCTTCATGCCACACCGTTTCCTGCGCGAAGGCTTTCTCTCCGCGTTGGCCCCAACCGAGTTGCGCCTGTACGTCTTTCTCGTACTGGCCGCTGATCGCAACGGCCTCAGCTTCTACGGCTTCGAGCGAATCTGCAACGTGCTCGAAGTCGACCTCGACGACTTTCTTGACGCCCGCAACGGCCTCATCGACAAGGACCTCCTTGCCTTCGACGGAACCCGGTTCCAGGTCCTCTCACTGCCATCCAGGCCCGTGTACAAGCCATCCCGTCCTCTTCGATCGCGCCAGGACTTCGACTCCGACGACCCGGCGACTGTACGACAGGCCATCCGCGAATCACTCGCCGAGGCCGACTCTTGCCGCCGCAAGTAGCCTGTCCCCGCGCCGTCAGCCTCGCCCCCATCTAGCCGAAGTAGATGAAGAAGATGCAGGAAGTAGCTGGAAGTACATCCAGCTAATTTTTGCATTGATGGATCAATATCCCGCCGCCACACCGGTCTCGACGCTGCCCGTGCAACACCGACCGTGGATCTAACAAAGCGCCGTGAGTGGATCAGAAATAAAGCGCCGCTGAAGCAGGAACCCTCGATGCACGTGAGGTCGTTCCTGGGGCACGTCCCAGGGCCGCTGCAGGGGATGCGGCAGGTCTCGTCGAGCCCGCACCGGAGCAGAGCCGTTGAGCAGGGAAGGTTCGCCGAGCAGTCCGCCTCAGAAGGCAGCCTGCAGCCTCCTGGGTTGTTCGGCAGCTCGCTCAGACAGATACTCCCTTTGCACTCCGCGTCTGTTTCACACTTGGTCCGGCAGTAGCCAGCAATACATGTTCCACCGCCGCAGTACCCGTCATTGGTCGTGGCATCGCAGGGCTGGCCAAGGTTCTTTACGGTGCTGTCCTCCGGAGAACCAACATCGACTGAAGTATCCTTGCTGCATCCCAGCATCGCGATGGCCGCA
>JAFCZD010000417.1 GCA_019314525.1 Deltaproteobacteria bacterium | reverse complement strand
CAATCCGCGAAGCGGTTGAATCCCGAACAAGTCTATACGCCGTTTTTGGTGAGATATGGGTTGGACGACGCTGACGAATCTTGATCAAGGAATGGGAGAGACAGCAAGATCAAAAGGGTCAGACACGATTGTTACACTGGTTAGGTGACAACAGAAGATCAATAGACTAATGGGGTCAGACTCGAATAAAATACATGTATTTGTTATACTGCACTTTTTAACAATCAGGTAACTCCAAAATGGCAAGACTCCCACGTTTTTACGGATAGTCCTTTCGAAGCGGGTTTTGGGGTGGCAGGGTGAGTAGCCAGTGTGTCACAGACCGACGGTCCGTGACGGTCCGTGCCCGCTGCGGACGTGTGAACGCTGTGAGCCATTGGGATGGTCGTGATGTCGGCGGCCCAAACCTGATTAATACGAGAAACCTTCAAATCTCGCAGGAGATAGGGGTATACGGCGTGTTCTGGCGCTGGCTTGCTTGTGTTGGGCTTCGGAGCAGTGCTTTCGAGTCCCATGATTCGCATCAAGCGCTGGACGCGCTTACGATTCACGACGAGTCCTTCACGCTTCAGCGTCTGTGTCATCATTCGGCTGCCGAAGAACGGATGCTTGAGATGCAGCTTGTCCATTCGACGCATCAACGCAAGCTCCTCAGCATCAGGCACAACAGGCTCGTAGTAGAGGCTCGACCGATTAACGCCAAGCAGCTCGCACTGTTGGTGCATCGACGGCTGGACGTTGGGCTCCACCAACGTCCGCCGCACCGTCATCGCAATCGTTCGAGCCCGCGTGACAAAAAATCGTGTTCCACTGTCAGCTCGCCAATCTTCTGTAAAAGCTCGGCCTCGCGGGCTGATGCATCGCCGCTGCTCTCCTCGCCCTCGAACACGCGGGAGATGTTCTCCACCAGTTGCCGTCTCCACTTGTAAATCTGCTGGGCGTGGACCTTGTGCCGTCGCGCCAATTCGGCCACCGTTTCTTGCTCGCGTAGGGCCGCGAGGGCAACTTTCGCCTTGAACGCTGGGGTGTGCTTTGTCCGTTTTCGGCTCATCTTCTCCTGCTTCCTTCTTTGTGAAGCAGGCTACACTCATTATCTTAGCCCCTGGTCTGAAAAACGGGGTCCACTTCAGGCTTCGTCTACGGCGTACAATTTGAGAAAGGCGTGAAACTCCGCGTGGGCCGCTGATTTGATCCCGTAAAGGAGGTTGAAAGGGTTTTCAAGACGTTGTTTTGGACATCCAAGTAAACCAGTGCCTTGTCGAGGCTCGGCCATGTGGCTGGTTTTAGAGTTGTTGCGACGGCGATAAAACACCGACAGAACAACGACTTGTAAAAAACATTAACCGAATCGGTTAATGTTCTGTGGACAATGTGTGAAAAAATGGTCATCCTTTTCTTAGACAGTGCGTTGCGGGATCTCTGCTCCCAGGAATGTCTGGCGAATAGGAGGCTCGGAAGACCATGCGCCAAGAAGCTCCGGCGGCGAATAGCCGATCTTATGGCTGCACAACGTGTCACGGAAGTCGTCGCGGGACGGCCGCACCCATTGAAAGGGCACCGACTGGGGCAATTCGCATTAGATCTGCATGGAGGCGTGAGGCTCGTTTTCAAACCTGCACACGAAGAAGTGCCGATGAGAGACGACGGTGGCATCAACTGGCAGCAGGTAACCCAGATATGCATCGTATTCATCGGGGACTACCATGATTGAGACAACAAGTTTCCAGCCAGATTGGATCTCAGCGCCCGGCGAGACCATCGAGGACTTGCTTGATGAGAAGGGATGGTCCAAGGCGGAGTTCGCTCAACGAATTGGCTTCACCACGAAACATGTGAACGAGTTGGTGAAGGGCCGGGCATCGATTTCAGCCGCCACTGCTGAACGCCTTTCTCGGGTATTGGGGTCGACTCCTGACTTCTGGCTCGTACGCGATGCGCAATACCAAGCCGCTTTGGAAGGCCGCCGAGCCATAGAGGCTGCAAAACAAGATGCTGGATGGTTGGACGAACTTCCATTGAGGTGGATGCGCAAAGAAGGATGGGTTGAGACCTTCAGGAACAAAGGTGCGCAGGTTCTAGAGTGCTGCCGCTTCTTTGGTGTCGTAGGTGTCGATGCCTGGCGGGCCAAATATGAGGCACCATTGACTGCCTTTCGTGCCTCGGAGAAGTTCGAGAAGAAAATCGGTGCTGTCGCAGCCTGGCTGCGCGAAGGCGAACGGCGCGCCACCGAAATGCGCTGCAGGCCATATAACGCCCAGAGATTCAAGGCCGCTCTCAAAGAGTTTCGGGCTATGACGAATGAGACAGATCCAGATGTGTTCGTGCCGAAGCTGCTCGAAGATTGTGCGGCCTGCGGAGTAGCAGTGGTTTTCGCCTCGGCACCAACGGGTTGTCCGGCTTCTGGCGCAACGCGGTGGCTGGCAACTGACAGAGCAATGCTCCTACTTAGCCTACACCATCGGTCGAATGACCATCTCTGGTTCACGTTCTTTCACGAGGCAGGCCACCTTCTGCTCCATGGAAAACGAATGATGTTCATCGAAGGATTTGACGGCCTTGATGGTGACCAAGAGGAAGAGGCTAACCAGTTTGCTCGTGACCTCTTGATACCACCGCCAGCGGCAAAGCGCCTTACCAAGTTGTCCGCTTGTCGCCTGTCGAAAGAGGAAGTCCGCGCTTTTGCTCAGGAAGTGGGTGTGGCCCCTGGCATTGTGGTTGGACGTCTTCAACGCGACCGTCTGCTTCCGTGGTCTCATATGAACGATTTGAAGGTCAGGTACAGTCTGAGCTAGTGGGTGAGGGATTAGACAGGCAGCTTTGACTAGAGGTCCGCTACTTCTGTACTGACTTCCTCGATCCGCCTACAAATTTGGAATGCCTAACCAAAGACCCCAGTGACTCCGGGACTGAAAATCCCCGTGTCGGCGGTTCGATTCTGTCCCTGGGCACATTAGCCCTTCAGGTAACCCCTGGAGGGCTTTTGCTTTTCTGGGGTGTTGGCTGTCGGGACGGTGATGAGCGAGGGCGTGACTGTGTCGGTGACTGTGGGCGCGAAGATAGGATTCGCACAGCCCGGCAGGTGCGGGAGGAACTTGATGCTGCCGTGGTGAAACGGATCGAGAGTGATTCTCGTCTCATCCCAGTGGTGATCGACAACTGCGAAATACCGGAGGTTCTCAAATCCACCCCTGGAGCACCGAGATTGGATCAATAGATCGAGGACTGCACTCACCAGGCCAAGCCTCTTTAAGTTGGGGAGCTCGATTAGGCCCTCGATGTTGTTGAGCCTCGGGCTTTCGCTCAGACTCAGCTCCTCGAGCGCCTTGAGCTGGATCAGGTCTGTGGTGTCTTCGCCGTGAAATGAGTCTTGGACACTCAGTATGAAGTGGAGCAGTGAAGCTACGCTTCACGGAGCGCCCGTGTTTCGAGGGTGGCTAGTAGAATCTCCCTGAGACTGGGATTCAATAATTTCTTCTGGACTACGCACTCTTCGCTACACAATCATGGCCCCATGCTCTTTCGAAACGCAGCTGAAGGAGCGCGAAGAGATGTTGACGGATCGTGTCGTGGCGCTCTTCGGCACCTTATGATGCGTCACCGGCGTAGGGGAACGAGCACGATGGGTACTCAGCAAGAAACAGTCATAAGGGGCGAAAACGAGCACGCTTCACTTACGCTCGTTCACCTGGGCAGCGCGAGCGCGTCGTCGGCTGAAGTGCCGCTAGAGTCGATAATTGTCGACTACGGACTATCAACGCCGGGTCGTCGCAGGCGCTCCAATATCGAGTTTGAGCTGAGGGTCATTCTCGCGGAAGGTGAGTTTGATCCTCGGACGCTGGACGAAATTGGAGCCCACCGGTCTGACCACTCGAGCCTCTTTGTCATCGGGGCCACATCTCGGGCGTCGGCCGAGATTTCGGCGGATGCGGTGATTACGTTGCCGCAGCCAGGAGAGTTGCATGCATGCGTGTGCGCTGTTCGCGGGATGCTCGACGGCCTGTTTATGCATGGGTTCATTGGATACGACTATATCGACATGCGTTCGGTCTTTTCTGAGGGAAGGAGATTCGTTTTGGGGCGGGGCTGTGCTGGTCGAGAGACGACAGAGGCGGCTGAGCGAGCGCTCGGATCTTTAGAGGAGCAGGGAGTGCGACTCGGGGAGGTTCGAAACACGCAAATAGGTATTCGGGCTGGTGAGGCCGTGACGTTGTGTAATGTCGACGAGGTTGTACAGCACATTGCGCGGGCGATTCACCCTAGCAGTGGTCTTATGTTCTACGCGTGCAATGACGTGGCGCTTGGAGAGCGGGTGGGGGTCTCTATATTTGTTGAGGTGGAGGCGCGGGTGGAGGGTGAGTGATTAAGGAGAGAGCATCTCCGAGGCATGCTCCAAGTCACGGGCTGAGAGCGCAGCACAGATGCCAATGGCGAGTTCGCGCAGAAGGCGCAGCTCTCTTCCCCGCGCGATGTCGATCACGTCGGTCGTCGGCTTTCCTCCCTTTCTTCAATTCTGATTGTGGGCTGTGCACTATAGGTGCACACAACCCCATCACTATTGAAGCAAGGGGTAGACGGCGTCGCGGGCATAGGGGCCTACGCGTGTGGGTTCGTTCGCTCTGAATGGAGGAGGATTATTGTGGATTTGCCGCTGTACGCGCTAGTGGGCACGCTACCTGTTCATATCTTCAATACCAAGAGTGGGGGCATGGGCGGCGAGGCCTGGGATTCATCTCAGGGCGCTATGGTCCGCACGCTGCGATACGTCAAGCCGATCTTCTTTCACGTGGGGCCGGGTGCGGACGACGTGACCATCATCCATGAGACGGCATTCCTTCGGCGCGTGGTGCAACTGGAAGAGGCCGAGACCTGTCGGCGGTTGAGCTTTTGCTAGGCGGAGCCCTCTCGTCTATTCGTGCTTGGAAACTTTTCATGCTGGGCAATGTGCCCCGCACCATCAGCTGCAGCAATCAGGCCCGTGAACGGTTACAGCGAGAGAAGGTCGTCCACAGAGATATCGGCGCTGGTAGAGCGCCGCTATGAGGAGATTTGTGCGACGCCTGGCGAGAGCATGCGCGTGCTATCGGGGAAGCTGGAGAAAGGGTCGGGCGCGTTGGAATTTCCCATGCGGTGGCTGCTTCTTGCAACCAAGGGAGACCTCATCAAGCCGGATCAGAAAGCGGCGCTCAGGCCTCAGATGCTATGCGGGGCAACACCTGCCGCGCGCCTACTTGGGCACGGGTCGTGACGTATTTGACGTGG
>JAFCZD010000416.1 GCA_019314525.1 Deltaproteobacteria bacterium | reverse complement strand
AGGGAGTAGCGGCTGGTGGCGGGGCCATTGCTGATGGAAACCTTGGAGAGGGAGAAGCCCAGATCAAAGTCCCCATAGAGCACCCAACGGTCCCCCAGATCGGGGAAGTCCTTCGAAAGATCGATATCAGAGTTCTGGTCGTGCTCAGCCTGCTCGTCAGCACCAAAAAAGGCGAGGGTCATCGCGCGCAAGCTCGTGCCCGAGCCGTCAAAAGTCTCGAGGGGCTTGAGCTTGATTAGCCCATCGCCGCCAGCAGCCACAAAGGCCGTAATAGCGACGCGGTAAAGCTGCCCTGCCACCAAGGGTCGCCCATTAACACGCCATTTTTTGCCCTTCTTCTTCATGCCCAACACGTTCAGCCCAGTTCCTCCTTTGGTGACGTGTTTGCCGAAATGCTTGATGAGTTGCTTGCCCAAGATCGAGACGTGACCCACAGGCGTCTCGCTGCGGATCGCGCGCAGCAGCTGCTCGTTGGTCAGCTGCCCCTTCATGGGAAAGCTTGTGTCGGCGATGGCGCTGTCGTTGAGAACCGCGACCTCAGCGCGTGTGCGCTTGCGCATCACCTGCATCAAATACTCCAGCGCGCCCTTATACCTCATGGGTTTGGTGAAGACCCCCTTGCCAAGGGGCTGATTGGTCGTCCTGCAAAGCTCACGAATCATCGTGTCCAAGAGCGGCTGCGCCTTTTTGTCTGGGGGATACTCAGCCACCGCGTGCTGACGCACCTCGACCTTGTGCACGCCTTTTTTCCCGAGGGTGATGACAGCCTCTCCGAGGTGCTGCCCAAAGCGATCAGTCCCCACCACCACTGTGCGGCCGCGGCGAATTTGGCGCAGATATCCCGACCGGCTAGCGCGCTCGAACATCGCGTTGGCCACGACGATATCAGGGCTGTCGTGCCCCAGGGCGCGCAGATATTCGAGCACAGGCCCTGGGGCGTCGCTCTCGAGGTTGAGGTTGGCGAGGGCCACCACCAGATCGACCTTCTCCCTCTGCCTCAGGGTAGTGATCGTCGCTCGGCTCCAGCGCACGGGGTCGATGCTCTCGAGATCATGTCCACTACGCTCCAGGATGCGCTTGGAGAGGTCTCCTCGAACAACTGCAAAAATGCCGACTTTGAGGCCACCACGCTCGATGACCTGATAGCGCTGGCCGTCCTCAGCCCCCAGCCCGCTGCAGCGCGCATCTTCACTGCCTCTACACCGCACGTTCCCTGCCAAGAGCGCCAGGCCCTCCTTGCGCATGGCCCGCTCGTAGCGTGCCAGAGCCTCAGGCGCCGCACCGAAATCAAAGAGCCCCACCGAGATAGCGTCGAAACCGACACGGGAGAAGAGCTCAGCCACACGAGGGACCAGCGCCGGGGCGTCCCTGAAGATGAAGTTTCCGAGCACATCAGGACGAATGGCGCTCCCCGCCATCAGGGTAATGGGTTTGCGCTTCCCTGCAGCTGAGAGCCGCTGGCGCAAAGCCCTGGTAGCGCTGATCAAATGTGAGAGTTCAGCGTGCGATTGCTGGCGCTCTGCGCAGCCAGGCCAAGCGTAGCGCCCATAGAGATCTCCAGTGAAAAGCAGGTGCACTTGACGCGAACGCGTCGGGGCGCTGCTCGGTGTGGACGCCGGCTGTGTCGCCGGCTGCGTGGACGCCGGCTGAGCGTGCACCACAAACGCTGCCTGGAAGAGGACCAAGCCCCAAAGCAAAGAACGCATTCTCGATTCCTTTTCGACATGAGGGGCTCATGACTTGCGCCCAAGCCACTAATCTTTGACAGCTAAGCCCGTCTTTGTGCGCAGCCGCGCGTAGGCAGCGCTGAGGGCAAAATCCACCAAGTCTGTCCCAGCCTCTGGTGAGCCTTCGGCCACCACGATCCCCGCCACCCTCAAGTCTCCACAGAGCAGGAGCGCGACCCGCTCGGCTGTGCGCAGGACACCGCGCTGCCAGCGCGCGAAGTCGATCTCCTCACCGCGGTCGTGGATTCTCTGCACGGCCCGACGACAGCCCGCGAGCAAGGTCTCGTCGCCCGCCACCCGCGATTGGATCTCTCGCACCAACTCATCCTCCCCCACAAACTCGGGGTAGAAGAGACCAACGACGGCCACCAGATATTTCTCCAGGAGAGCGGGGTCCCTCCATCCAGTGACTTTGTAACCTGGCCGCAGGAGAGCCACAGCACGCATCAGCCGGAAGAGCACCTCTCGGGAGTCCTTCTGCAGCAGCAGGTCCTCGCCAATGAGCAAGACCGGAGGGGTCGTCCCCGCACCCCGCACATCTGAACCCAGCTCCGGTTTGATCTTCACGGCAGGGGCCTCACTCAAGGCGAGCTGCCGACAGGTATAGTGGATCAACCCCGTCATCTCCGCCGTGAGCGCCAGGTGATCCCCGGTGAAAGGTTCGAGATCGAGATCGCTCGGACGGAGCGGATGGATCTGATCGATCAGCGGGGTCAGGAGGGCGAAGATCCCCGTTAAGAGCAGGTCCTCGTCTGGGTGCCGCAGGTCCCGCCACCCCTCAGCGTCGAGACCATGTTTCGGTCTTCGGAGCGCCTGGTTCTCATAACGAGCCCAGCAGCTGCGCATCTCTTCATCATCCACACCACGTAGGGCTGCCGCCTGGGCAACGATGAGCGCTGCATCCTCGCGATGGTCTTTGCGGTGCAAGTGAAAGAGGTCGAGGATTGGAGCAGATGCGCCTGGATCGTTGCGCAGCAACGCCCGATAACCAAGCACCGCCTTGGGCCACTCGGCGGGACTCCGAGCGTCAAGGTCCAGCAGGACCTTCCCCAACTCCTCATCGTGCGGGGCAAGCCGGAACGCCGCATCACAGGCCTTGCGAGCACGCTTCAAGTCTCCAAGGCGATCACGATAGAGCAGCACCAGGCGCTTCCAGAGCTCTGCTGAGCGGCGGGGGTTCTGGCCACGCAGCCGATCGAGCACACGTCGATACTCCTTTTCGAGCTCCTCGTAACGCCCCTCTGTGGCGAGCACACTCTCCATTTCCTCGAAAACAGCACCATGGGCAGGCTCAGACTTGAGCGCCTCGCGCAAATGCACGAGCGCTTCATCCACAGCCCCAAGACGCCGACTGATGCGGGCCGCGATCAGTTGAACACCGGTGTGGTGAGCTTCCACCTCCAGGGCAACCTGTAGGCGTACCATCGCCTCCACTGCAACCTCCGGCCCCGCACCACGCGCCAGGAAGTGCGCCCATGCCCCTTGGGCCCGGTAGTCGGGCTGGTCATCGAGTTCTGCGGCACGATCAAACATCGCCTCCGCCTCCGCGTTCTGGTCGCGCTCAAGCAAGGCCAACCCCGACTGATAGAGACGCTCGGCCTCCAGGGCTCGATTGCCCTCCCCATCCCCTTCCACCCCCAACTGTGCATCGTAGGCCACACGTTGCCGGGAATCGCCGAGCACAGAAAAGGCACGGTCGAGCGCTGCGCAAATCTCCTCCAAATGGCCAAAGGCCTCACCGAGGTAGTGCTCACGGAAACGCTCAGCGTCGAATTGGCTGCGTTTGATCTTGTACGCAACCTCGATCCCGTCTTGGTCGGTCTCCGGGATGACACCGAGCACCTCGTAGTGGGTCTGTTCATGCAGCCCAAGGTAGGCCGACTCGATCAAAGCACGCGCGATACGATCCTTTTCACCCGAGCGCGGCTCCACGGGCTCGAATTGCCCAGATATTCGGGCGGGACGATAGGGCTCGGGGATGGCGTCCACGTCACTCTCGGGCTCCCCAATGGCACGCTGGAGTAATACCTCCAGATCGCTCTCCTCACTCGGCGCGGGGGTTGCTTCTGCCCTCGGCGCGGGGGTTGCTTCTGCCCTCGGCGCGGGGGTTGCTTCTGCCCTCGGCGCGGGGGTTGCTTCTGCCCTCAGCGCGGGGGTTGACGAAGCCGGCTGCAGAGTGGCCAACCCGCAAACAAGGAGCGTGTCGATGGCTGCCGCTACCTGTTCAGCGCCCTCACCATAGAGGAGCGTTGAGAGTTGCGGCTGTGCGCTGAGACGCTGGAGAATCTCCGGGCCGTGCACACCCGCGAAGTCCACCGCATAAGGACGAAAGCCAGGGGACAACACGAGCACATCGTTCGCCCCCAGTGCCATCAGTTCGATGGCCAAAGCCCCGGCATCAGAGGAGCGCGCGAGCGCTGAGAAGACCGCATTCACGGGAGCCACCGTGCATTGAGGTACACGAGAGCCCACCTCTGGATCTTCGAAGATGGCCCAACTCCCGTCGCGCCAACCCAGGCAGCTCTGCACCTTATGAAGAGTCTGACGCTTGAGCTCCTCCATCACCTCGGACTCGCTCATCACGCCCATGCGCGCCAAGGCTTCGCCATATTTTACACGGTCGCGCTGGGCAAGAAGCAGCACCTGCCGATGTTGCTCTTCGCTAATGCCGCCGCGCCGCACCAAGAGCTGACCCAAGGTCTCAGACCGAATATTCGATTGTACGAAGATCGGGTGCCCAGAAAGAATATAGATGACCTTTCGCACCTTGGCGCGCTCGAGTTCGAGTCGCCCGCTGAGTTGACGCTTGAACATCTGCAAGAGCAGACGCGCCACAGCCGGATCGCCGATCTGACCCGCCGCCAACGCGATCTCTTCCGGCTTCTTGCTCGCTGCCACCGCAGAGGCAGGAGGTTGTTCAGCGCGGCGTGGGGCTCTGGGGTCCACTTTTCGCTGCCCTTGGGAGCTTGGAGAACCCAGCACGATCTCTTTCGAGGGAACCCTCTCGGTAGAGCCTCCCGGATCGTGCAGCTCTTTGGCGCGCATCAAGAGACGCTTGACCCTTTCGGAGATAATCCGGGGGCTGAAAGGCTTGAGTTGCACTTGAACGTTGTAGTCGCGCTCGAGGTTGCGCAGTGCGCGCTGTTCACGGATAACCCCTGAAATTCCAAGAATCGGCAGGTGCTCACCGTCCTCACGAGCACGTAACGTCTCGATGAGCTTGAAGCCATCCACCTTGGGCATCAGAAGATCGGTGACGACCACGTCAGGGCGCTCTCGTTCAAAGATTTCGAGCCCCTCCTCGCCATCTGAGGCGACGAAGACCTCGAGTTCTTGGTAGCGCAGCATGCGGTCGCGCTTGAGCACCACCTCGACCATGCGCCGGGTGTTTGGGTCATCTTCGACTATGAGAACTTTCTGTGCCACGGCAGGAATTTACCAAAGATTCGAGGTCAGGCACAGCACGAGGGTTCCGAAGGGTTCATCATTCCACTAGGGCGCCACTCGTGCGAGCAGTTGCACCTGCACCTGGGGCAAGAG
>JAFCZD010000415.1 GCA_019314525.1 Deltaproteobacteria bacterium | reverse complement strand
GAGCGTCTGCCAACGCGAGCTCAGCCACCCCGAGGCTGATGGTGACCGGGATCTTTGTCACCCCAGGTGAGAGCTGGGCAGGGTCGATCTCTTGAGTGGTCAATAAATCCGCGCCCACGGTGCCCTCGGTCACACAGGGCTGGCGTGCCACAGTGTCGCACACGCGCTGGGCGAGTTCAGCGGCAACCTCCTCGCCCGTCTGCGGGCAGAGCACGACGAACTCCTCCCCCCCATAGCGCGCAAAGAGGTCTTCGGGACGCAGCATGGCGGAGACCTGCTCGCAAAGCCAACGCAGCACAGCATCGCCAGCTGGGTGGCCGAAGGTATCGTTGATGTGTTTGAAATGATCGATGTCGAAGAGCACCAGAGAGAGGCTCGAAGCGCCCCTGCCACTAGGAGAAGAAACAGCCTCGCGTGCAGCGGGCACCAACGTTTCGAGGCTCTCCTCTAGCTTGCGGCGGTTGTAGATCCCCGTGAGCCCGTCGCGGAGCGTCTCCTGCAGCATCTGTTTGGCAAAGCGTGTCTCTACCTCGTCCCCATAGCTCAGTCGCAGCACGGTGTTCAGCCCAACCTCGATCTTGTCACCACGTTTGAGGTTGAGGGGCTCATGGAGCGCCACGCCGTTGACGGAGGTGCCGTTGCGGCTGTCCATGTCACGGATCAGGAACGAGTCGTTGGAGGCGTCGTAGAAGATCATCGCGTGGTGGCGAGAGATGCCAGCATCGTCGATCTTGACCTGGGCGGCGTCGTCACGGCCGATGATGTTCATGCCGTGCTTGAGAGTGAAGACGTGCCCCATGGGTGAGCCCACCATGAGCACCAAATGCACTTGGCGGTCCTGCGTTGTATGGGAGCTGTGCGTGGCGGCTATCGTCGCGCGAGGGGCGCTCTTGAGCAGGGTGGTTTTCGCACCCTTTTCGTCATGGGAGTTTTCTGCCATCTGACTGCTCATCGTAGCAGATCTTCCCTGGGCGCTCACACGTCTTGTGAAGGTAACGATTCAAGCGTGAAAGACGTATTAATGCGCTTGCGACCCTGGCGCTCGGTCACCGTCTGTCTTATTTCCAAAGACAGTGGAACAAATGCTCTTCACGATGGTCTTTCATCATAGATGAGCTACACCACTAAGACACGACAATGGCAGGTCTATTCGTCGCCCCTCGCAGCTTTTGTAGAGGCGGCCACGCTCGGGCTACTGGTTCTTCTGACATACGTCGGGTTTATGTACTGGAATTGGCAACCCGACGACGGAACGCCTGGGTGCATTTGCAGGAATTGGCGGGCTGTCGACGTGCTCGGCCCGGACCCGTTTCCGAAGCGCTATCGAATGGTGAGAGTACGGTCAGATCGCTACTCTTTCGCCGACATGAGCGGTACGCTCCCCATTCCCCAAGCCCTTTCTGCTCAGATCGCGGTAAATCTGAAGACCTATCACCGCTCAAAAGGAGAGCCGCGTGTTGTTTTGATCGTAGTCCTCGAGCGTGACACTCGGGTCGCGGATCTCGCAGTGGCCATCAATGCTGCCTGGCGTGCCGGTATTGATGAAGGGGCTTTTCTCGTTCGCAAGACTCTCGGCTATTCGATCCTCTTCGAGCAAAAGACAGCATCGATCCGGTTCCCGCTCACGCAAGAGCTCGGAGAACGTCTCCAATACGGTGCTGGGCTGCCGCATGATGAACTCTCCAGCCCTTGCGGCCTGCTAGAAGTCATGCGCGACGAAGAGATCGGCTTGGAGGCTCCCTTCGAGCGCGTCGCGAGAGCGATGGTGCGTTGTCGGCGGCGATTCCCTCATATTTGATGAAAACGAGATTCGCGGAAGCTGGATTCGGGCATCGTCTGCTCTGTTTGCACCCCAGACCGTGGACCACGCGCCGCTGCACATGCAGGGTGATCCTTGTGAGCGCCGTCCTTCAGTGCGACTCTTGACGGGTGACTACCAACTCCGACGCCAACCTAGACGAGCTCCCACAGGGTGTAGAGCACGTCGACCGCTTGGTGGGTACGACGGTCGACCGCTACGAGGTCGTACGTTTTCTGGGGGCGGGCGCCTTTGGGGTGGTCTACGAGGTGCGCCATCGCAAGCTCGGCAAGCGCTTCGCCATGAAGGTGATCCACGAGGAGTTGGCGTGCATCCCTAAGTTTGTCGCCCGCTTTGAGCAGGAGGCGCGCGCCTGCAGCTTCCTTGAGCATCCCAACTGCATCAGCGTCACCGACTTCGGTCGGCATGGCGATAACGTCCTCTACCTGATTATGGAGTTCGTCGAGGGGGAATCCCTGCTCGATATCCTCGAACGAGGGCCCCTCGATCTTGGCGAGGCCCTGGAGATTACTCGCCAGATCCTCCTTGGCCTCGAGCACGCCCATGGCGCCAAGATTATTCACCGCGACATGAAGCTCGAGAACGTGATGCTGGTGCGCAGCGGCGATCAGCGAGTGGTGAAGATCCTCGACTTCGGCATCGCCCGCGTGCCTGTGGAGGGGGACAGTAAGATCACTCAAGCGGGGGTCATTTTTGGTACGCCCCGATATATGGCCCCCGAACAGGCCATGACGACCCAGGTGGACGAGCGCGCCGACCTTTACGCCGTGGGTGTGATGCTCTGGATGATGCTCCTCACCGAGTCACCCATCGATGCCGAGGGGCAGGTGGAGCTGCTACAGAAGAAGCTCAGCGAGCCAGCACCTGCCTTGAATGAGCGGGCCCCAGGCAAGTTCCCCCTCGCGCTCTGCGCGCTCTTGGATCGCGCTTTGGAACGAGAGCCTTCCAAGCGTTCTGCCAGCGCTCGTGAGATGCGTCATGACGTCGAGGCGGTGATGGGAGAGCTGCAGCTCAGGTTTTCGGGCGAGTACACCATGCCACCGATCCCTGCCTCATCTGTCGCCCTGAGGGGGGATGTCTCTTTTGCAGAGCAGGTGCATACGCGTGAGGTGAACGCTTCGATTCTTGGGGCTAGCGCCGCCGGGCGCGTGATGAGGAGCTTGAGGGGGGCTTTGAGCTGGACCACAGCCCAGTCGAGAGCCTGGTACACCTGTGATGGGCTCGATTCGGCGAGTTGGGGCCAGCGCGTGCGGGGCTTGGTCGCCTCGCCTTCGGGGAGGCGCTTCGGCGGGCTGGTGTTGAGCGGGATGGTGTTGCTGACGCTCTTTTGGGCGCTGGTGTTGCGAGAAGCGCCCACCTCGGCTCTGGTTACGCTGCCCGCCAAGGGCGGCCCCAGCGTGGTTGGGATGGGGGATGGCAAGCGCCCAGTGAAACCCGCCGGGATTTCGCCGGCCACAGAGAAGCGCCTGATGAAGGTTCGCCTCTTTCTCGCCAAGAAGGCCTGTCGCGAGGCGGCCATCGATTTGCGCAACCTCGTGCGTGAGCAGCCCAAGTTGGCGGGCGCACACTACTTGCTCGGAGCCTCGGAGGTCTGTCGGCGCCGCTACCTGGAGGGGCTTTTGGCCTATGAGCAGGCGGTGAAGCTCGATGGTCGTTATCGTGAGGACGCCCGGGTTCGCGAAGATGTGCAGCGCATGCTGCGGCGGCGCAAAACGCGAGCACAGGCCTTCACGTTCGTCGAGAAGGTCTTGGGCAAGGCTGGGGGCGTGCCGCTCTTGGTGGAGTTGGCGAGCAAGGAGAAGAAACGCAAGCTGCGTCATCGAGCGCGCAAGCTGCTCAAGGGATGGGGCGCCAGCCGCAAGGTCGATTGGGTCTCGAGCCTCTCTCTCGATCTGCAGCAGCTTTCAAGCTGTAAGGCGCGTGAAGAGGTGGTGCGCAAGCTGCACATCTTGGGGGACCCCAAGGCCTTGCCTGTCTTACGGCGTGCCCGGGGGGCGCGGGGTGGCTTCTTGAACATCCGGCGCAAGAATCGTTGTATCCGCAAGGCTATCGACAATGCCATCGCGGCGCTGGAGAAGCGCTGAGTGATTCTCTTCGCGTAGACGAATTGGTGGGATCTCGCCCCCCTCGCTTTTTCCTCTGAAACCCCCTAAAGTCCGCCTCCCAAAGCGGTCATGGGCCGCCCGCGCAGGGAGGGTGGGGGAGTCCTCGCGGCAGAAGAGGTGAAACAAGAGATGACTGAGATCCGCAGAGCCCGCGTTGGCATCGAGAAAATCCAGGCCTATTCCGGACAGGCGTATTTAGACCTACAGGAGCTTGCCCGGGTGCGCGGTGAGGACCCTACGCACCCCACAGAGTTTCTGCACATGGACAAGCGCGTGGTCAACCCCTGCTGGGAAGACCCGGTCACCATGGCCGTCAACGCCGCCAAGCCCATGCTCACCAAGGAAGACCTCGCCTCCGTCGAGCTGTTGATCTTTGGCACTGAATCGGGTCCGGACCAGGCCAAACCCATCAGCACCTTCGTGCAGCGCTTCCTCGGCGTGAATGAAAACTGCCGTTGCTTCGAGATCAAGCACGCCTGCTATGGCGGCACGGCGGCGCTGATGATGGCAGCCCATTGGGTGGCCTCGGGGGCGGCGGGGGACGCCAAGGCGCTGGTGATTGCTTGTGACCAATCGCGCATGAACCTCGGCGAAAAATACGAGTACCTCATGGGCGCCGGCGCCGTGGCAATGCTGGTCTCCAATGAGCCCCGTGTGGCGGAGATCGAGCTCGAGACCTGCGCCTATTGGACCAAAGAAGTGGGCGACACCTTTCGTCCCACGTCGCGCGCTGAGGCAGGAAATACGGATTCGAGCCTCTATTGCTATCTCGAAGCGTTGGATGGCGCCTATGCTCACTTCTGCCGCAAGAACCCCGAGATCGACTATCTGGGCCACTTCGCGCGTCACATCTACCATATCCCCTTTGGAGGTATGTCCCGTCGTGCCCACCGGGTGGTTTGCAAACAGGCTTCCCCTGGGATGCGGAAGGCCAAGATCGAGGAGAGCTGGCGTACGAAGGTGCTGCCCTCCTTGACTTACACGCGCCAATTCGGTGGCCTCTACGGTGCTTCGACCCTCATCGCCCTCATGGGCGCCATAGACACTGGCGAGGAGCTGAAGGGCGGCGACCGCGTTAGCATCTATGCCTACGGTTCAGGCTCCAACAGTGAGATGTACAGCGTCGTTCTTGGGCCTGAGGCACGCGCTATTGTCGGCGCCACGAAGCTGCAAGACCACCTCGACGCGCGCCGTTCGTTGACGGTGGAGCACTATGAGGCGATGGAAAAAGAACGCACCGCCACCATCGATCAGGCGACCTACACACCATCCATTGAGGGTTTCGACGGGCTCTATCAGAGCCACTATCGTGGTAAGGGCCTGCTCGTCTTCCGTGGCCTCGATGG
>JAFCZD010000081.1 GCA_019314525.1 Deltaproteobacteria bacterium | reverse complement strand
TCCCTCGCGGGGCAGCATACCAGCGTGCCCCTGCGCAGCGATCTTCCTCGCGTGATCGATCAGGGGTTTCCGCGCGTGCGCTTGCCCGATGGTAGCGCTTTGTTCTACGTGCACCGCTCCCTCGCGGGCACGTCGGTGCTCTTGCGAGTGGACCCCTCCGGTTCGCTGGATATCTTGGCGGAGGCTCCCGGGCTCTACGCCAACACCTTGGGTCGCCACCTGGCCTTTGACAGCACCGCGACCTACGCAGCGCTCGTCTCCGACGCGGGCGCGACGCTGCTTTGGGTGAGGGTCGATGGCGCCATGTTCCCTGGTGGTGAGCACGCCCTTTCCATCGAGCTGCCCGCTGACGTGACAGCGATTCACGACGCCTCCATGCGCGTGGTGGGCAACCAACTCTTCGCCGTCGCCGAGCTCGAGAGTGGAGAGTTCGCGCTGCTTCGCGCCGCGGTCTCCTCCACGGTGCAGCCCGCTGCGGCGTTGTCCATCGGCGGTGTCTCGTCATTGCCTTCCATGGAGGATGACCTCATGGTGGATCGCGCGGGCACGACCGTGCTCCTGCGCGCGTCTTTTCTGGCCAGCGGGGAGCAAGATCTCTACGGCGTTGATGTGGCTTCAGGGGTGGCGACACGGCTGACAGCCACGCCTAAGGCGCTCTTCCCCGTGGAGGGCGCGCAAAGGCGTCGCGCCATTTCCCGAACCCATGTGGCCTATCTGGTTCAGGGCAGCGCAACACCCCAACTCTACGTGGCGTTGGCGCAGCAGGACGCGGAGCCGGTGTTGGTTAGTGGCCCGCGCTTTTTCGATGTCGACGCGATTTGGGCCATCGAGCGCTTGGTCTTCGAGGCCGATGACGTCTTGCTCTTTTGGGCCGGCTTCGGCTCTCAGCAGGTCGACCTCTATCGCTATGATGCCAGCGCAGCGTCGCTGGAAAACCTCACCTCGCCCACCATGCTCGCCCCCTTCACAGGGGAGGGTAACCTGAGGGTGAGAGCGCTCTTTGAGGACGCCGCCGGCGCTGGCTTCTACTTCGTCGGTGAGAGCTATTTCGATGGCTTCCGGAACCTCTTCCATTACCCCTTTGGTGGCCCTGGGCGACAGCTGAGCGCAGGCATCCGCCTCTCGGATCGCGCCAGAGATTTCGCCCATTGCGCTGCGGATGGCGCCCTTTGGGTTTCGGCGCTCTCCGACATCTCGCGGCCGCAGTTCGATGTCTTTGCGGGCAGCTTGACGAACGACGTCCCCCTCATGCGTAGCACCAGCCTCGCCGGGGCGGGGCCATGGAGCGTCGCCGATCTTCAACTCCAGGGTGATTGCGCCACGCTGCTCTTTTCGGCCGGACCTTATTATGGGTCACAGCGCCTCTGGGCGCTGGATACGAGCAGCCGGCGCGTTTGGCCCATCACGCCCGTCCCTCGTGTACTCGCCCCCGGGCCTTTGATCACGCCCGACGGGAGCACGGTGGTTTATGCTTCGGGCGGGGGGCCTGCGACCATGACTTTGAAGGCGGCGCGTGTCATAGGTGGCGGAGAGAGCACCCTCGACTCAACGGCGGGCGAGGTTGAGCCTCTAGCCGTCTATCCCTAGAAGACGCTTCAACGAGTGGCCTACTCCGTGATCGTGGAGTTGATGACCTGGGGCGGGCCCTTGCCCAGGTAGAAGATGCCGGGGTAGCCAGCGGTCTCGAATTGCCCGCTGGGGTTTCGGGTGAGGGTGGAGTCTTGGATCTGCAGCGTGCCAGAGCGGTCGTTGCTCACGAAGAAGATCGCGCCGCCACCCTCGTTGGCGCTGTTGTCGTGGATCTGCACGCCACAAAGGCTGAGATGGAAGGTGTTGCCGTCGTTGTAGATGGCGCCGCCGCTGCCGCCGCCTGGGGTGCCAGGCTTGGCTGGATTGGCGCCATTGCCGATGGCTTTGTTGTGGCTGAAGAGGCTGTTGATGACGGTATACGAGACGCCAATGCTGCTCAGGCCGCCGCCGTTGGAGCAGACATTCCCGAGGCCAGGGCTGCCGCCGAAGATGCTCTGCACCACGTAGACGGGCAGATCGCCGTGTTGATCTAGCGTGCGGATGGCGGCGCCGCCCACGTCTTGGCCCACGTCGTCACAGACGTTGTTGAAGAACTTGCAGTTGAGCACCTTGAAGCGGCCACCGCGCACGAAGATAGCCCCGCCACCAGGATAGAGATCATCGCCCGAGGCGTTGCCCTGGATGAAGGTCAGGTTCTGCACCGTGAGCTGGGGATGGTCTTGATCGTTGCAATGGGAGGTGGTCCACTTCTGGGCCTTGTCGCAGGTGTTTTGGTAGAGGATTCGAAGCTTGCCCGCTCCGCTGAGGGTCACCTTTCCGCCCCCGTCGATGACGATCTTCGGGCCCGTGTCGTTGACGATTTTGGCGGTCTGGCTGAGGGTGATGGTGATGGGGGTTGGTCCGCAATTGAAGGTGACGATGCCGCCTTTGGCGACGGCGCTGACGAACGCTGCCGAGGTGCAGCTCGCGGGGCTGCCATCGCCGACGACGGTGGTGGGTGTGGAGACGTCCTCGGCTTGGGCTTCGGAAGGGATGGTGCAGGTGGCGGCTGGCGCATCGGGCAAGATGCCCAGATCCCGGGGAGCTTCGTTAGCGTCTGGTGCCTGGCCATCGGAGGTCTGGCCATCGGAGGTCTGGCCGTCGGAGGTCTGGCCATCGGAGGTCTGGCCGTCGGAGGTCTGGCCATCGGAGGTCTGGCCATCGGAGGTCTGGCCGTCGGAGGTCTGGCCGTCGGAGGTCTGGCCGTCAGCGCTGGGCACCGAGCCATCAACGCCCTCGGGGCCCGATATGGTGGAGTCACAGCCAGCGAGCGCGAGGGCCCCCAAGACCACGCCGCAGAAAACGATACGAGAGTGTCTCATGGTGTGTCGTCTTCGCCTTCGCTAGCCGGCGCCTCGTCCGCTGAAGCGCGCGGCCGCAGGGGCACGCCTGATTGGCCGATGTCCAAGGTGCCACCGAGGAGCGCCTCGTTGATGGCGTCGATGTCCGTTGTGACGCCCACGGCGGGTGCGGGCAGGGAAAAACCATGAGCGTCGGGGAGATGCTCGCGCCGCGTGCGGCGGCAGAGCACCTTCTCGTCGACCTTTATCAGCGGTTGGCGTTCGGCGCAGCAGGCGCAGGCGCCCAGCGGGAGGTCGCACAAGAGGTGGATTTGGTGCGGCGTGTCGTGGGGGCGGATGTGGACCTCTTTCGTCTCTGGGCAGACGAGGGTTTGGTCGCGCCCTCCGCGCACGAGCAGCCGCTTGCGCTTGCAGCAGAGACAGAGCCCAAAAGGTGCCTTGTCCACGGCGATGGGCCGCTGGCCTGATCCCAGCACATACTCCACCTGGCAGTTGGGGCAGCGCAGCTCCTCGTGAACCTTTGTGTCTGTCCAGACCAGGGGCACCTGACAGGCAGAGCAGCGCGGTTGCACTACCAGACGCCAGCTCTGACCCTCCTCGCGCGTGGCGCGAAGCTCGGCTTCCGCGGGCTGTGTTTCGAGCACCTTACATATGGGGCACGTGCCCTCACCGCACTCGTTGGCGCAGGCGATCAAGAGCTCGAGAGCAGCCTCTGTGCCGATGCGCATCAGGCCTCGAGCGGCGTCCCGCTGCGTTCTATTCTCCGGGCCATCCTCGGGATCTCGCAGGAGCTTGGCCAGCACGTCGAGAGAGCCCTCGTCGTCTTCGCGGGCCACGCGGGCCAGGCTCGCCGCCACCATGGCGCCTCGGCGGGGGTCTTCGCGCAAGGCCTCACGTACGCGGGCCATGAGCATCGGGTTGGAGTCCAGGGTGGTCTCGATGGAGAGCAAGAGCGCCGCTTCACGGACGAGGTCGTGCTTGCTGTCGAGGAAGTAGCGCAAGGAGCCTTCGAAGGAAGGATCGCCTTGCTGGGGCGGCACGAAGATCCTTCGCAGGGCGAGCAGCAGGTGGCCCTGCGCCACAGGGTCCACTACGCGCGCCAGAGCCTCGACGAGCAGCCGTCGGTGTTGGCGATCTTCCGCGCTGGCCACGTCCTGGAGCGCCTGGAAGCCCGTGACGTGCACCCACTCATCCTCGTCATCGATGATGGTCTTGAGGGCCAAGGCCCGGCCGTGGCTACCGCCATGCAACGCACAGACCGTGGCCGCGGCGCGCACATAGCGATCAGGGTGCTTCAAATCGGGTCGGGCTGCGCCCTCGAGGGCTTCGCCGGTGAGGGGCGAGTGTGCCAGCGTGTGCAGGGTGGTGGCGCGCAGATCGTCTTCGAGCGCGTCGTCTGCCAGCAAGTCCAGCAGGTGGTTCGCGCTGAGGGCCGATGCCATGGAGCCCAGGGTCTCGATGGCCGCCCGTCGCGTGCTCTTGACGTCGTGATAGAGCAGCGGGGCCACGTGAAGCGCCGCGTCGTCTCCGATGGCGCCCAGCCTCTCGATGGCGAGGCGCTGGACTTTGACGTCGAGGCTGAGCAGCCCGCGGAGTTGGGCGGCGACTTCAGCGCTCGGTGCACGCACCAGCGCCATGCTCTCGTTGTCTGTGTCACCCTCTTGGCGCGCAGCACCGTGCGCGCGAGCCAGCACCAGCGCCTGCCGAGCCGCGTCACGCACCCAGCTCTCGCTGTCTTCAAGGGCAAGGTTCAGGGCCTTGCGCGCGTCGCTGTCAGCGATTCTGCCGAGGGCGCGGCAGGCCAGGGCGCGCACGAAGTGGTCATCGTCGCCAAGCTTGCGGATCAGAAAGATCTTGAGGTCACGTCCAGCCTTGGGGTGGGCCAGATCGCTGATGGCTCGCAAGGCCACGGGGCGGAGGCTCACGTCGGGATCGTTGTCGGCGAGCAACTGCAGCGCGGGCAGGGCGGCGGTGGCGCCCATACTGCCCAAAGTGAGCATGGCGCCCACGCGGACCTCTCGTCGTGGGTTGCCCAGAGCGCGCACCAAAGGCGCGATCGCTGCCTGGCCCTGAGAAGCGAGCGCTCGCTGCGCCTCTTGCTGCACATCCGCTAGGGGCGCTCCCAGCTGGTCGATCAACTGCTGGATCGGTATCTCAGTCATCTCAGTCATGGTGGTGCAGGTTACTCCATGCGGGGTTGTTGCGGCGATACGTTTTGATCTCAGTCAGATGTCATCATTGTCCGCCCGCCCGCCGCCCGTCGCCTGTGAGGCGGCGGTGGATCCTATCTAGGCCATAGGCGCCCGAGACCAGCAGGACGAGGCCCAGCATGGTCCAAAGGTTGATGTGCAGCCCCAGCAGGATCCAGAGGGGGGCCAACGAGTAGAGGGAGAGCACGACCGCCGCGCCAGCGAGCACCAGCAGCAGCCGGCCCCTCGGGCTTCCCTTGGGGCTCTCCACGTGATCGGCGAGGGCTGAAGTTCCCCAAAGCAGCGCGAGAAATCCCCAGCTGAGGGTGGCGATGGCCAGGGTCAAAGGCACGATCTCGATCTGTGGGGGCCCCTGCCTCTGGAGCACGTGGGGCAAGAGGAGGTGTCGTCCCAAGGTGGCCACCATGGCGAGGAGCAGCGCCATCGCGGTCTTGGCGAGTTGGGGCCAGGCGCGCCAAGCCACCCAGGCGAGGGCTAGGCTGAGGCTGGTGCTCGCCATGCCCAGGGCGACCCACAAAAAGACGACCCAATTGGGCCCTGAGGTGTAGCGTGCCCCGGCGAGGGCAGCGAGAAAGGCCAGCAGGCAGGTGAGGAGCCAAGGGCCCATGGTGCTAGGCGGTGTGTAGGTCGATGCTCAGTTCGTCATCGACGACGACCACAGCGCTGTCGTCAATGCTCTCCCAGCCGGCAGCCTCGGGATCTTTTCCCCCCAAGAGCATCACCGCCTTGAGGTGGGGGTAGCTGATGGGGCGCTCATTGGGGCCGGTTTCGATATCTGTGTAATTTGTCTGACGAGCCAGGTAGAGCGGGGCTTCCCGGTGACAAGCGGCCATCAGCAGCCCGTTGCTGGTTAAGAAGATATAGGGCCGAGGCTCGCCTCCTGCTTTTTTCACCACTCGGTCCAGATAGGCGAACGTGGAGTGCGTGATGCGCGCCAGCAGGTTTGCTGGGATGCGTGGATCGTCGCGCTTCCCAGTGTCGTTGAGGAAGGCCAGGAAGAGGTGGAAGATCAGCTCTGCCTGACTCTTGCCCTTGATGTTCCGCTGGATGAATTCGGGGATAGCGGTGCGTAATTCATCGAGAACTTCGTCGTATTTGTCCACCTGTCCGCAGAAGGTGGCGGTCCATCGCCGGTAGCGGAAAGGCGGGGTGTTCTCGTTGCTATTCCTCCCCTCGGGCGTGTCACGCACCTGACCGATGATCATCGGTGCCTTGATCCCCTTGCTCTGTTCAATGAAAGAGAGCGCGCCCTCGACCCCCCGGGGTTGTTTGCGCATCAAGGGCTGTCCCCCCTGATAATAGGCGAGGCCCCATCCTTGAGGAGCAGAGTCCGAGGTTAGCGCCTCTTCATAGGGACGCTGTGCGACGGACACGAGAGTGGAATCATTACAAATGAAACCAAAGCAATGAGGCATTGTTGTGTGCTTTCTTGAACGTGGAATCCTGGGCGCCGAGCGCATCCCAGTGACACTCCAAGTATAGCCCTCTTCCTGGGCGTCAACCAGTGAGCATGGGAATAACCGCATGTTTTCAAATGTCGTAAAGGCATGAATTGGCGGGCCCGGTCGCGCCATGGCTAAGATAGTTTCAATGCGAGGAGGATGATCATGGGTGTGAGGTGGGCAACGTTTCTCTTGATGGCTGGGCTGATGGCGGCTCCACGGCCTGCGCTTGCGGTGGACGTGTTCTTCAATGGGGTCAAGATCACGGGGTTGAAGAATCAGAACTTCCCCAGTTGTTCCGTGAAGTTCGACAAGTCTGGGAACATTCATGTGACCGCCAAGGGCTACTCCGTGCAGCAAATGACTCAGGCTGAGCCAGGCAAGCCCCCCGCAGGAAAGTCCGCTACCGCCAAGCTCAGCAGTCGCAAGAGCGTAAAATATCAATACTTTCTTGTGTCCACTGGGCAGTCGGCCAAAGCGTCGAATTGGGATGTGGATGTTTTCATCAACGGAAAATGGGTCCAGAAGGTGCGGAGCGCTGGAGACCAGGTGGTGCTGGATGTCAGCCGGCATTTGAAGGTTGGGAAGAACCAGCTGATGTTCGCAGCGGTGAAAAACTATGCGGGGAAAGGGCGGCTCTCGAGTTCTCCAGCGGTGCACCTACGGGTGCTTTTGGGGCGAGGCACTCGGGGTGGGGGCACGGTGAGCGTGGAGCACACCATCGCCGATTTCCGTGCACGCGCCGATCAAACCACCAATTTCTCGCGCTCAGCGACGATTGCCATTGAATAATCGATGCTCCAAAGCATGACGCGTTGCGGCAGGGCGGCCTTTTGCGACTTGACAAAGGTTCCGCAAGTTTGTTAGCAAATTCAAAGTTTTCGCACTGACGTCCATCGGGTCCTATTCATCAAATGCGTGTAAAGCACTTACATAGACTGGCCGCCCAGCGGGTGGTGCTTGTGTCCCTCGTGTCCCTCATGCTGCCGTGCGTTTTCGGTGGCTGTGCTGGTGAGGAGACGACACGGCGCAACGCCAAGCTTTCCATGTGGCACTATCGTCTTGGCAATGATTACCTTGGCAAGAAGAAGCCGGAAATGGCCAAGGGCGAGCTGCTGCGCGCGCTGCGCTACAGTGAAAAGAACGGCGAGGCCCATGCCCTGCTGGGAGTGATCCTCTTTTATGAGGGCGTGCACGCGATGAACTTCATCGACCGTCGCCAATGTATCAAAGGCGACGCGGCGGAGGACCAGCGTCGCAACGCCAATGACGTCTTCCGGCAATCCCAAAAGCATTTGAAGCGTCGCATCGAGCTCAAACAGGATGGCAAGTCTGTTGACTCGGAGACGCTCAACTACCTGGCTAATGTAGCCATGCACTTCGAGCGCTTTGACGATGCTATTGCGCTGACGACCAAAGCGTTGAGCAATATGATGTATACAGGGGAGCACCGTGCTATGAGCACGCGTGGTCAGGCTTACTTCAAGAGGGGCGACCTGAAGAAGGCGGCGAGAGACCTGCGGCAAGCCGTTTTTCGCCAACCTAAGTTTTGCCAGGCGCGGTATTGGTTGGCCAAGACACTCCATAAACAGGGTAAGGTGGGTGCCGCTGTACGGCAGCTTGAGACGCTGCTGAAAGATAAGGCCTGCCCTTTGCAAGAGGCTTTTCAGTTACTTGGCTTGTGCTACTTGAAGCAACGTGACCCTGGCAAGGCGAGGGGTCTGTTTGAGCAATGTGTGACGTCGAATCCTAAGAGCTGTGTTTCGCAAGAATGTCGACGTTACGCTAAATTGATGTGAATCGACACGACGCTGGTCGCGACGGTGTGGCATGAACGCACAACGGGACTTTGGAAAATACCTATCTTGCGAGCGGGAGCTTCGACAGGTGCCTTTGGCTGAGGTAGCCGAGGCGACGAAGATCCCCAAGCGAACCCTCGAGCTGCTCGAAGCGGGCGAGTGGGAGGATCTGCCTGCGGAGGTCTTCGTCCGCGGCTTCGTCCGCTCGTACGCCCAGCACCTTGGTTTGCCCGAAGGAGAGGCGACCGCGCGTTATAGCCAGGTCGTGTCCGAGGTCGAGCAGCATGAGGCGTCACGCGTGCTGGAGGAGGTTGGTGACGCAGCCTCTGAGGTCAGCTCGAGGCCGCACTTTGGGCTGGCGCTTTTCGTGATCATCCTCTTGATCATCGTCACCATCACCTTCACGTTGATCTGGGGATCGGGCGCCAACGCGAACACCCAGGCCAATGGGACGTCGCCAGCCAAGGTAGCCAAACCTCCGGCCACCTTAGTGGGCTGATTCTCGGTGCTCACTCCTAAGCTCCAGACTTTGCACCGCACCGTGAATCGGCTTTTTCGCCGCAACGCGGTGCAGCCGCTCACCAACCTGTTGCAGAAGTCTCATGTCGCAGATCTCGGGTTTCTGCTGCCGCACTTCTCTGAGACCGAGCAGCTGGGGCTGGTCGCTCACCTCAAAGATGAGGAGCGCCGCGCTCAGGTGCTCGCTGAGGCTGACAAGGATGTGGCGTCACGGCTCCTGGGCGTCATGCCCCCAGAGCAAGCGGTGGAGCTGCTCCAGCATATGGAGCCCGATGACGCCTCAGACCTCCTTCAGCTGATGGACGAGGAAGCAGCGGAGAGCCTGCTGCAGCTGATGCGTGAGGGGCGGGATGTTGTCGAGGAGCTGAGCCAATACGACCAGGAGACCGCGGGCGGGATCATGAGCCCACGTTTCTTCTCCTTGCTCGGTGATACCACGGCGGGTGAGGCCATCGAGGAGCTCCAGCGGGTCCATGACGATCTGGAGATGGTCTTCTATGTCTACGTGGTGAGCGAGCTGGAGCAGCTCCTGGGCGTGCTCTCCTTGCGCCAACTCGTGACCACCAAGCGGGACACCAAGCTCATCGATCTCATGACCTCGGATGTGGTCAGCGTTACCCCCGACGTCGACCAAGAAGAGGTGGCCAAGATAGCGTCGCGTTATGGCCTGCTCGCGGTGCCGGTGGTTGACGAGGCCAACAAGCTCATCGGCATCATCACCGTCGACGACGTGATCGACGTGCTACGCGAGGAAGCCACCGAGGATATTCTCCGCATGGCGGGCGCTGGCGACGATCTCGCGGAGAGTGATGGACTCTTCCGGTCCATGGCTCTGCGCGCCCGCTGGCTCTTTGTCGTCGCCCTCGGTGGCGCGGCGTGCGCGGCCTTGTTGGCCACCTACGCTGTGCGTATCGACGCCTTCATTCCCGTGGTTTTCCTCGTGCCCTTGGTGCTCGGCCTGAGCGGGATGATTGGTTTGCAGGGCACCACCGTGGTGATGCAGCGCCTGCTGCAAGGGCGCCTCGGTCTCAAGTTGGCCTCGCACGTCTTGCGTCAGGGCGTCGCTGGCATGCTCCTTGGTGTTGTGTTTGGCCTGATCTGCGCCTTCCTCTATTGGATCTGGATCGCCAACAGCGGCACACCAGGATCGCTGGATCCCTTGGTGGCTTCGGCCGCCTTGGGCCTCGCTGTCTGTGGAGCCATGGCCATTTCAGCGATGATTGGCGCCGTCCTGCCCATCGTCTTTTCCCGGGTGGGCATTGATCCGGCGCTCTCTGCTGGGCCTTTGGGCACCATCGTTGTGGACCTCCTCGCCATGCTGGCGTTCCTCGCCATTGGCAGCTTCTGGTTATGAGTGTGGCCGGGGAGGGCGAGGTTACCCACGCCTGGCTCGCCCGCAGCGTTGATTACGGTGAGGCGGATCGTGTGGTGACGCTCCTCACGGAGAGTCGTGGACGCCTCTCCGCTCTGGCACGTGGTGCACGCCGAAGCCGTAAGCGCTTTGGTGGGGCGCTCTCACTCTTCGTCGAGGGAAACGCTCGTCTGCGACGTGGGCGCGGTGACCTCTTCCTCTTGGAGAGCTTCGAGAGCGTGCGTGATCTCGCCCCACCCATCAGCGCTGATCTGATCAAGGTCACTCATGGAAGTTATGTGCTGGAGCTGGCCCGTGAGCTCTGGCCGCCCGAACAGCGGGAGCCTGAGCTTTATGCGTTGTTGAGCGAGGCCCTCGAGGTCATCGCAGGCAGCGCGCCCTCTGCGTTGACCTTGCGTGCCTACGAGCTGAGGCTTCTGGGCATCCTTGGTTTTGCGCCTGTCGTTGATCGTTGTGCGCGTTGCAATGCACCAGCCTTCCATGAAGCAGTGTCCGACGTTACCCGAACCCGAGAGCCTTGGGCGTTTTCGGTGGCGGCCGGTGGTGCGCTCTGTCCTCGGTGTGGTCCCACCGATCGGCGCCTCTCCGCTGAGGCGCAGAGGGCGCTCAGTGTGCTCGTGGCTTCACCGCTCTTGGCAGCCGCTGCTGAGAAAATGAACGGCAGCTTGCGCCGTGATCTGCGCGATTTGCTGCACTCGGTGCTTCGTCACCACCTCGGCAAAACCCTGAAGTCGTGGGATTTTATCGCGCAGCTGGCCCAAGCCTAGACCTGGGGCGGATTGACAGCGACGGGGCAAGAGGTGTAAACGCGCACCATACGAGATGTCGTACCGGCCCAGGGCATGAGCTTACAGAGGCGATGACCAACGCCTCGTAGGACCGAATACGGGCCGTTTTCACCTTTCTTTGGGATCATTTGGAGGCTCCATGAGTACGAAAAACGTCTATTTCTTCGGCGGAGACAAGTCCGAGGGCAAAGCGGAGATGAAGAATCTCCTGGGCGGCAAGGGTGCGAACCTGGCGGAGATGGCCAACCTTGGCATCCCGGTGCCTCCTGGCTTCACCATCACCACCGACGTCTGCACCCACTACACGCAGAACAGCAACACCTACCCCAAGGGCTTGGAAGCAGAGCTCGACAAGGCGATGGCCCAGGTAGAAGCGCTGATGGGCCGCAAGTTCGGCGACAACGCCGACCCGCTGCTCCTTTCGGTGCGCTCTGGGGCCCGCCAGTCCATGCCGGGCATGATGGACACCGTGCTCAACCTCGGTCTCAACGACAAAACCGTTGAGGGGCTGATCAAGCGCACAGGCAACGCTGCCTTCGCCTACGACAGCTACCGTCGCTTCATCACCATGTACGGTGACGTGGTGATGGAATGCCGCGCGGGTGACAAAGAAGAAGACCCCTTCGAGCAGCTCCTGCACGCCAAAAAGCAAGCGCGTGGCGTTGAGATTGACAATGAACTCACCGCTGACGACCTAAAAGAGCTCGTCGCCGAGTTCAAGGCGATGATCAAAGAGCGCTTCGGTAAGGACTTCCCCGAGGATCCCAAAGAGCAGCTCTGGGGTGCCATTACCGCCGTCTTTGGCTCCTGGCAGAACGAGCGCGCCTTCACGTATCGCCGCATGTATCACATCCCAGACGAGTGGGGTACGGCCGTTAACGTTCAGGCGATGGTCTTCGGTAACGCCGGCGAAAACTCCGGCACGGGCGTGGCCTTCACACGTGACCCCGCCAGCGGCGAGAACGTCTTCTACGGCGAGTTTTTGATCAACGCCCAGGGCGAGGATGTCGTCGCCGGGACGCGCACACCTCAAACCATCGACAAGCTCCAAGAAGTACAGGCCGCGGCCTACGACCAGCTCGTTAGCATCTACAAGAGGCTGGAGCAGCACTACAAGGATATGCAGGATCTCGAGTTCACCATCGAAGATGGCAAGCTCTGGATGTTGCAGACCCGCAGTGGCAAGCGCACGGGCATGGCCGCCATCCGCATGGCCGTGGAGATGGAAGCGGAGGGACTGATCGACAAGAAGGAGGCGCTCCTTCGCGTGGATCCTGAGCAGCTCAATCAGCTCTTGCGTCCCGTCTTCGACGCTGCCGACAAAAAAGCAGCCCTCGCCGATGGGCGCCACCTCGCCAAGGGCTTGAACGCCGGTCCCGGCGCCGCCTCGGGGCGCGTGGTCTTCTCCGCCGCTGATGCGGTGGCGTGGCAAAGCCGTGGTGACCAGGTGATCTTGGTGCGCATCGAGACCAGCCCAGAGGACATCGCTGGCATGAAGGCCTCTGAGGGGATCCTCACCGCCCAGGGCGGGATGACCTCTCACGCCGCTCTCGTGGCGCGCCAGATGGGCACCGTCTGTGTGGCAGGCTGCTCCGTGCTGAAGATCAGCTATGCCAAGAGCGAGATGGTCGTCGCTGGCAAGACGATCAAAGAGGGTGATTGGATCTCCCTTGACGGCACCACGGGCGAGGTGATTCAGGGGCAGCTCAAGACCCTGCCCTCCGAGACGCTGCAAGTGGTGCTCCATGGCGCCAAGTCCGAGGGAGCCAGCACCTACAAGCTATACGCCAAGCTCATGGGTTGGGCGGACGAAGTGCGTCGCCTCAAGGTGCGCACCAACGCCGACCAGCCTGATCAATCTCTCGAGGCTGTGGCTTTCGGCGCGGAAGGCATCGGCCTCTGCCGTACCGAGCATATGTTCTTTGGTGGCGAGCGCATTATGGCGTTCCGCCAGATGATCCTCTCCGAGACCCTCGAGGCGCGCAAAGAGGCGCTGGCCAGGCTGCTCCCGATTCAGCGTGCAGACTTCCAGGGCATCTTTGAGGCGATGGAAGGCCGGCCCGTCACCGTGCGCCTGCTGGATCCACCCCTGCATGAGTTTCTGCCCCACGGCGATGAAGAAGTGGTGCAGGTCGCGGCGGAGATGGGCCTCAAGCCAGAGGACGTGATCGCTCGCCGCGAGGCGCTGCATGAGTTCAACCCGATGCTCGGCCACCGTGGCGTGCGTCTCGGCATGACCTACAACGAGGTCTACGAGATGCAGGTCCAGGCGATTATCGAGGCTGCCTGTGCTGTGAAAAAGGCCGGCGGCAAGGTGGACCCAGAGATCATGATCCCTCTGGTGAGCCACAAAGAAGAGATGCGTCGCTCCAAAGAGATGGCCGTGCGTGTGGCCGATGCTGTGATCAAAGAGCAAGGCATCGAGCTCGACTACCTGGTGGGCACGATGATCGAGCTGCCCCGCGCTGCGCTAGTGGCTGACCAGATTGCCGAGCACGCAGAGTTCTTCTCTTTTGGTACCAACGACCTGACCCAGACCACCTTTGGTCTCTCTCGCGACGACTCTGGGCGTTTCTTGCCCTTCTACGTGGACGCCGGCATCTATCCGGTGGACCCCTTTGTCTCCATTGATCAAGAGGGCATGGGTCAGCTGATGGAGTGGGCTGTGAAGAAGGGCCGTGGGCAGCGCGAGGGCATGAAGATTGGTATCTGCGGCGAGCATGGTGGTGAGACGGCGTCGGTGATTTTCTGCCACACGCTGGGCTTCGACTATGTCAGCTGCTCACCTTACCGCGTGCCGATCGCACGCTTGGCGGCCGCTCAGGCTGTGCTCCTCAACGACTAATTCTTTCAAACCCGATTTTTCAAACTTGAGGTGGGGGTGGGCCAGGTCGACTGGTCAGCCCCCACCCCTTTCTTCTGCAGCGAGCACCCATCACGCTTTCACGTTCAGGTGCCTGCAAATACGTACAAGAGTGAGTTTCCTGTGGCTGTGAGGTGCACGCTTTGCCATTGTGGTTCGGCTTTGCTTCCGCTACGTTAGGCGCCAATTATCCGGCCCCGCTTCGGGCTGATCGGGCGGATCATGGTTGAATCTCTCCAAAGGATCGTGTCAGCGGCGGGCAAAGCCCTTACCGCTGCAAAGAATAGCTGCTTGCGGCTGCCCTTGACGGTAGCGCTGGTAGGCATCGTCTGCGCTCCCACGGGTTGCGCGACAGAAGATGCAGGCATCACCCCTACCAAAGACGCCTTCTATTTTCCTGTCTCCGTCGCCGTGGACCCTGTGCGCGATGTGCTCTATGTGGCGAACTCCAATGCGGACCTGCGTTACAACGGCGGCTCGTTGATGGCGCTAGACCTCTCAGCACTGCCGGCGAATTTGAGCGAGATCTCGGACGTCGTGGCAGCGGGCGACTTGGACTGCAAGGTCGATCGCGTCGATGCCACGCGTTGGGAGTGTGATGAGGGGCCACTGATTATCAAGAGCTCTGTGGTGCGTATCGGGGATTTCCCCAGCGAGATCAGCGTGCGCTCTGACGGTGGGCGTATCTACCTTCCCGTGCGTGGGCAGAACCACCTGCTCTGGCTCGACGTGGCGGAGCTGCCGGATGGGCGCGTAGACCTGCGCTGCAACAACGCCAGCCCTGAATGCGCGCCCGGATCCACCTCCGATTGTCCTGAGTTCGACTGTGATGACGAGCACCGCGTGGATACCCTCTTGGGAAGCTCCCAGGGGTTGCCCGTTGAGCCTTTCGGTGTGCTGGTGCAAGAGCCCGTGGCAGTGCACCTTGATGCCCAAGGGCGCCGTCAAACGTGCAGCGACGGGATCTCCGCCGTTCCCTGTGCTTGC
>JAFCZD010000080.1 GCA_019314525.1 Deltaproteobacteria bacterium | reverse complement strand
GCGTTCGAGGGTTTGCCCAGTGACCTTTCCCACGCCGAAGAGTCGCGTGACGGGGAGCGCATGCAGGAAGGCCCGCGCCTCGTCGGTGCTCACCACGCGCAGCCCGTCGGGCTTATCGAGGTCCGAGGCGATCTTGGCCACCAGCTTGCTGGGGCCCACCCCCACGGAGATCACGAGGGAGCTTTCATGGAGTACGCGACGTTTCAGTTCTCTCGCTAAATCCTCTGCTGCCCCGAAGAGTCGCTCCGTGCCAGTGATATCGACGAAGGCTTCGTCAAGGCTCAAGCCTTCCACCAGGGGTGAGTAGCTGCGAAAGATAGCGAAGACTTGCCGGGAGATAGCCGCATAATGTGACATACGTGGCGCCAGGAGCGTCAGCTGGGGGCACGCCGTCAAGGCACGGGTTGTGGGCATGGCGCTCTTGACGCCGAAGCGGCGTGCTTCATAGGAGGCCGCCGCGATCACGCCTCGTGGGCTCTTACCACCTACGGCCACCGGCTTTCCACGCAGCGAGGGATCATCACGCTGCTCCACCGACGCGTAGAAGGCGTCCATGTCGGCGTGCATGATGGTGCGTGTGAGGGTGCGTGTGAGGGTCATTTTGGATTCTTGTTTTGGCACTTCTTTCTCGCCACAGGGGACTCTATCATCTGCCCATGGTGAAGCGAGACCGAGAGTTTCTTGAGCAGCAGCTGCGTCGCATCGACGGCAAGGGTTATGGCGCCTACAAAGACCTGCGTGGCCGCTACGACCTCGAATCTGGCTGGACCCTTTGCGTCGATCACGTTCAGGGCGATCCCTTCGCGGCGCCTTCACGACTCTCGCTGCTGGTGCAGCCACAGCATGCAGAGTTTGACCCTTCGCTCTATGCCAATGAGCCGCGGCGTGTGGCCTTGGCGGATTTTCTGGCGCGACGTTTTGCGGCTCTATGTCAACGTGCGCCGCGGGGCGCGGGCTCTGGAAAATCGGGGCTCTTTTTCATCGACACACCAGGGCAGGAGGTGCTCACACGCACCGCCTCGCAGGTGAGCGTAGAAGGTGCCCTGGAGCTGCGCTTCACCCTGGGGCTGCCTGCTGCTGGGCGCCGCGTGCTCGGTCGCTCAGCGCTCAAGTTGCTGCTCGAAGAGCTGCCCTCGTTGCTCGAGCGCACGCTCTATGCCTGCAGGTGCGAAGCGGCGGAGCTGCGCCGCCATGTCGAAGCGGTGGAGGATGCGCGGGCCTTGCGTGCCCAGCTGGCCGACGCTGGCTTGGTGGCCTTCGTCGTGGATGGGGCGATCTTGCCGCGCGCTTCGGGCGTCAACGCGTGCCCCATGCCGCTAGAGGCTGCGATTCCCTTTGAAAGCCCTGCCGAGTTGCATGTGTCGTTCTCGTTGCCCAACGCCGGAGAGGTGTGGGGCATGGGCATCCCGCGTGGAGTGACGTTGATCGTCGGTGGCGGGTACCATGGCAAGTCCACCCTCCTCGATGCGCTGGAGCTTGGCGTCTACGACCATCTCCCAGGCGATGGCCGTGAGGGGGTGGTCGCCGAAGAGAGAGCGGTGAAGATTCGCGCCGAGGACGGGCGTCGCATCGCAGGCGTCGACATCTCGCCCTTCATCGACAACCTGCCTCAGGGCCGGGGGGAGCATGCTCCCTCCACCAGGCAGTTCTGCACTGAAGACGCCTCGGGCTCCACTTCGCAAGCTGCCAATGCAATGGAGGCGCTGGAGGCAGGAGCGACGACGCTGCTGCTGGACGAAGACACGGCGGCCACGAATTTCATGATACGCGACGCGCGCATGCAGCGGCTTGTGGTCAAGGCGAAGGAGCCCATCACGCCCTTCATCGATCGCGTGCGTCAACTCTATGAGCAGCATGGGGTGAGCACGGTGCTGGTGATGGGTGGCTCTGGCGACTATTTCGAGGTGGCAGATCGGGTGATTGCCATGGAGGACTATCGCCCACGCGACGTCACCGCCGAGGCTCACGCCATCGCTGCGGAGGGCGTCTCTTCTCGGGATCGAGAGGGCAGCAACACCTTCGTGTTGCCCCAGGCGCGGGTGCCGCTTCCCGAGAGCCTGGACCCTTCCAAGGGGCGTCATGAGGCGCGCATCAGCGGGCGGGGTCTGCGCACGATTCACTTTGGCCAGCACGAGATAGATCTAACGGCCTTGGACCAACTGGTGGCGCCGAGCCAGCTTGATGCCATTGGGCGGGCCATCTATCTGGCACGCGAGGAGGCGATGGATGGTCGGCGCACGATAGGTGAGGTCCTCGACTGGCTAGAGCAGCAGATCGCCGCGCTCGGTCTCGATATACTCGATGGGCGGAGGATGGGCGATATGTCTGCGTTTCGCCGCTTCGAGCTTGCAGCGGCCCTCAACCGGCTGCGCACGCTGCGCGTTGTTTGATCTTTCCCCATGAAGGGAAAAATTCCAGGAAGGACGCGCACGCTCCCTCGTATGCACCTTTGAACCAGCAGCTATGTGAGGAAAGAGCATGCGCCAGCAGAGTGTATTGTCTCCTAGTGGCCACCGCGCCCGCCAGCAGATTGTTCTATTTACACTATCAAGTCTCCTCTTGGGGGCGTGTGGAGCCAAGGTGGCGCCGGGCCAGCAAGACCCAAGACCTGGAGTTTTCGCTGGCAAGGCTGATGGCGCAGATGAGGCCTGGCAGACCACAAAGCTCTTGGCCGTGGCCAACGGCCTTGGCATGGGTGATCCGCATTATTATATGGAGGAGATCGCCACTTACGAGGTGGGCCTCACCGACCAAGAGTATAACGCTCTTTCCTTCCTCAAAGATCCCATCACCTCTCGCGGCGCCCTCGAAGCGCTGGTAGGTCAAGCGGCCACCGTGGCCTTGGACACCTATGCTCGCGGTCAAACCTTCGAAGATCATTGGACATGGCTCACCAGAATCGCCCTAGGTGATGAATACGCGACCACTGGCGTGAAGGTCTGGGGACAGCTATCCACCTATTCCGACATGACCCTCAGCGCCCAGCCCAACGATCAGATCGCGCTGAGGCTCGTGCGCTTCTGTGAAGGGAACTGGAACCCACGCATTGATCTTTGGGGAGGCTCTGTGGACCTCTCTGTCAATCCCTCTGGGAACGTAGACGTTGAAATCCCAGCGGGTGCCTTCGTCGCCGGCAAGGCCACTACTGCGATCACGTTGGACGTGGACGAGCTAGACCTAAACCTCGAAAACCGCGGCGGCAGTGGATACTTCATGTTCGAGATTCAATGCGTGGGCGGCCCCTGCTTGCAGAAGCCGTCCACCCACGATCGTTGGGCCTTTCTCTTCGACGAAGCCTCTATGCGCACCAGAACCTGTGCAGGAGTCACACCCGCGCTGCCTCCTGAGGCCGATGATGCAACGTGCAGTGATGGCATCGACAACGATGGTGATGGTTATGTCGACTGTGCCGACTATGGCTGCGGAAAGAACCCTCTGGTCACCGTCTGGAGGCGGACGACGCGGCTTGCGCCGACGGTATCGACAACGACCTTGACGGCTATGTGGACTGTGACGACTATGATTGCTCGCTCAACAGCGCCGTTAGCGTGTGTGCCCCACCTTCGCCACCAGCTGAGGACGAAGACGCCACCTGCTCTGACGGCCTCGACAACGACGGTGATGGTCTGGTGGACTGCGCAGACACCGACTGCTCGCTGAGCAGTACCGTGACGGTTTGTGTGCCCCCTCCGCCCCCGACCGAAGACGACGACGCCAGTTGCGCCGATGGCATCGACAACGATAACGACGGATACGTCGACTGTGCTGACCACGACTGCTCAAGGAACAGCGCTGTCACCGTCTGCGTGGCCGCCCTCGAAGCCGACAACGCCAGCTGCGCCGATGGCATTGACAACGACAACGACGGATATACCGATTGCGCCGACTATGATTGCTCGAGAAACAACGCTGTCACCGTTTGCGCTCCTCCCCCACCCATCGCGCTCCTCGACGCGATCTACGCCGAGCGTGTCGCCAAGGCGAAGGTGCTCTCGTATTACGAGGCGAGGCGTTTCATCTTTTCACGCTTGGATAACGAAAATGGTCAAGTGCGAGGCGTCTACACCAACGAGTCGGTCTACACGCTGAGCATCCCCAATGGCACGGTGATGAACACAGAGCACACCTGGCCCAGCAGCTGGGTGGTGAGCGGCGACGACGGTTTCTATTCAGATCTACACCACCTCTTCCCCACCAAGAGTTGGATCAACCAAGAGAGGGGCGCGCGCCCCTTCTGCGAGGTGGTCGTGGTTTTCGGGAGTCACCCAGCGGGTTCGCGATGGGGCATGGGCGCTGGCGGGAGCGTATGCTTCGAGCCGCGGGATGAGCACAAGGGCAACGCCGCGCGTGCGATGTTCTATGTCTCCGCTGCCTATGGGTTGCCCATGGAAGATGGCATGGAGACCACCCTGCGCAGCTGGCACAAACAAGACCCCCCCGATGTATGGGAGCAAGCTCGGAACACGGCCATCACAGCGACCCAAGGCTATGGAAATGTCTTTGTGACCAGCCCGAGCACCGTCGCTCAGGTGCTAGACTTCTAGCGGGCTTGTCGCTGGCAAACTGTTTCTTCCACTGGTGGCAGGGGTGCCAGTCCAGACAGCGACCCCTCGGCGCGACTACGATTTGGTGGTCGCCAAGTATAGCTACTAGGGGTTTCCCCCCGCTCGTTTTCTTCCCACCACCCCTCTTCGCCCTGAACTCCCTTGAAATGATTCCTATTTAGCTCGGCATGGGTCTTGCTTTGCACGGCGTGCGGAGTAGTAATAATGAAAAAGCATGCCCATAACTCGTGGATCCTCCTCCTTTCTCTGATTTTGCTGGCTACTTCTCTAGCCGATGCAGACGCGATCCCCACCCCAGCTCGCGCTGGGTGGCATCGTCCTGCCCCCAAGGCGAGTTCCCTTTTTCGGCGCTTTCGTTCGCTCCAAAAGGAGTTTGCCGCCCGTGGACGTGTCTACGTGCCAGGCAAGCCCAAGACCATCGTCGTGATGCCGTCGCTCTCTTTGGATCCAGATGAGCTGGCCAAAGTAAAAGGTGCTGCCCTCTACGAAGAGCGCATGCTCTACAATATCCTGCACCTACGAGATACTTCCGCGCAGGTGCGCTACCTCAGCTCACATCGCATCGATCCAACTATCGTCAGCTACTACCTCGACCTGCTCCCTGCGGCTGTGCGTAAGACAGCGCCATCGCGCTTGAAGATGATCTCCGTCGATCCGCAGAACCGCTTTGGCAATGGCGTGCCGCTCTCCCTCAAGCTGCAGAAAAGCCCCAAGGCCATGGCACGCGTGCTCAAGGGCCTGCGTCTCAATCAAGCGCATCTTTACCCTTTCAATGTGAACCTGCCCGAGGCCCAAACCGCGCTGAAGCTTGGCATCCCCATCCTTGGTGCCCGGCCTGAGCACGCCCATCGTTTTGGCAGCAAGGCCGGCTGTCGTCGCACCTTCGCCGAGGCGGGCGTACCGCACCCTGCGGGCATTACGGAGGTGCGCAGTGTTGACGCCTTGGTGCAGAAGCTCGCACGCTTCGTCGAAGATCACCCCGCCACGCGGCGTGTGGTGGTCAAACTCAACGACGGTTTTTCGGGCGAGGGCAACGCGATGCTGGGGCTCGAGGGGCTGGCCAAGCTCAAGGGCAGGGCCCGTGAGCAGGAGATCGCGCGTCGACTACCCAAGATGAAGTTCATGGCCTCCGCCGAGACGTGGGCTCATTACAGGAAACAGATCCCCAAATTGGGCGCCATCGCCGAGGCCTTCATTGAGGGCAAGGTCAAGCGCTCTCCCAGCGTGCAGGTCTATATTGGGCCTGGTGGCCACGTGGAGATCCTTTCCACCTATGAACAGATCCTCGGCGGTCCAGGGGGGCAGGAGTATCTTGGCGGTCCAGGGCTTGCACACGCCGACTATCGCCAACATCTACAAGAGGTGGGTTTGAAGGTGGGCAAGCGCCTGGCCAAAGAAGGCGTCATGGGGCGCTTCGCCATCGACTTCATGGCCGTGAAGAGGGAGACCTCGAGCCCTGCGTTGGCCGCGCTCGCGGGCAAGCTCAAAGGTGACGGACCCACAGGATGGGACGTGCAGGCCATCGAGATCAACCTGCGCGCTGGGGGCACCACGCACCCCACGAATATGGCCAAGCTGCTGCTCAATGGGCACTACGATATGGCCTCGGGAGCGATGGTCAGCGGAACGACAGGTCGCAAGCGCTTCTATATGGGCCATGACAACGTCGACAAAGAGATCGGCTCTGACAAGCTGCAGGGGCTCTCTCCAGCCGATGTCATGGGCATCCTCAAAAGATCCGGGCTGCACTATGACGGCCATAAGGAGTCAGGTGTTGTCTTGCACCTGATGGGGGCCATCAAAGACTACGGCAAGGTGGGCTTCACGGTTATCGGAGCTACACCTGATCAGGTCGACAAGGTCTACAAGCGCACTATGCGCGTCTTGGCCGCAGAGGGGCCGACGGTGACGCGGGTCCGAAGGTGACGTGGGTCCGAAGGTGACGCAGTGATCCGCGAGGGAGTTGTCGCTCTGTCGACGTGACGACGCCGTAATGCACGTTCACGGTAACCCCTTTGCCCAGGACGCGGTGCCCATGCACCACTCTCATGACGGGCCGAAAAGCCTGATCACTTCGAACGGAAGACGAAGGGGTAGCGCACCTTGACGATGCCGTCCCCAGGCCGCTTGGGGAAACGCCAGTGGCGGATTGCCCGCAGGATGCACGCCTGGACCTTTTTGTCGTTGAGCGTGCTGTTCATCACCTTCGCCTTTAAGACGCGTCCTGCCGGGCCGATCACGAACTCCACCACGACTCTTCCTTTGAGCGTGGGCTTGTGTAGAAGTTGTTTTTCGTAGCAATACTGCAGCACCTTGAGGTGGCGCCGGATGATGCGTTGGATGACAGAACGGTCCAAGGAGCCATAGACTCTTGTCGCGCGACTTGGCAGCGTTACTCTGCCCCCTCTTCGCGAAAGCCTGCCGCCTCGACCGATGGTGCGGCGCAGACCCAAACCGGCATATCCATAGCTAGAGCCGACCTGGTTGCCCTTGAGCATACCGAGCACACCGGCCCTTCCTGCCACAGGCAGCGCGTAGCGCGAGACGCCCACGGGCAAGGGCAGGGGCACCGCATGGGTGGTGGTCTTTCCCTTTGCATTGACCACCTGTGAGTCCACAGCGACGAAGGAGGTGAAGCGGCTCATCAGCGTGTAGCGCAGCGCGATCTTGGTGATGCGTTTTTCTGCTTGGGTCTTGTGATCGCTGTGCAGTGTCCAGCGATCCATCAGCTCGGCGATCTTTTCTCGCGCCCAGAGCCGGGGCACGGCACCATGCTGTGCTTGCTTAGTGTTCGTGGTGAGCTTCAGCGGGATGGTGACAGCGAAGTTCTTGCGACCCTGGCGACCCCGCAGGGTCACAGAGCCTGTGGCCGCACGATGGTAACGTGCGAGCAACAACACGGGCTTGTCGAGGTAGAGGTCTGAGAGGCGACGGGGTGTGACCTCCTTCACCGGCAGCCCCCGCCAATTCACGGTGAGGTCGGTGATGGCGGGCCGCGACAGAGTAGCCGCAATCCGTTTGGCGACCTCTTCCGGTTTTTGCTGGTGTAGCAAGAAGAAGGATGTTCCACCGCCGACGCGGGCCATGGAGTCGATGAGCCAGCGGTTCACTGACGAGCCGATGCCCAGGGCGAAGACCGTACTGCCTTTGCCCTGCTTTTCGATCATGCGCAGCACATCGCGTTCGTAGCCGATGTAGCCATCGGTGATGAAGAGGATGGTGCGGGCACGCCCCGGCGGTTTTGGTGTGGAGAAGGCCATCTTCAAGGCCGGGAGAAATTTGGTACCTCCACCGCTTCGCATGTTCTCCAGGTAGGCCAGGCCCGCTGCAAGGTTTTGGTAGTTCGCAGGAACGGAGGCCGGCCGGAAGCGATCGGAGTCGCCTGCGAAGCGGATGATCTGGAAGCGATCTTCAGGGCGCAATGCTCCGAGCATCTTCTTCATCAAGGCCTGCGCTTGCTGCAGCGGGAAGCCCCACATGGAGCCTGAGTTATCCACCACGAAGATGATCTCTCGTGGGGGGATCGACGCCTTGTTCAGCGTCTTTGGCGGCTGGACCATCAGCAGTAGGTGTCCTCCTTGCTTGCCCCAATGGCTCAAGGCTGTGACGCGTGGTTTCGACCCAGCGAGCTGATAACGCAAGACGAAGTCCTTGTTGGGGATACGATCATGGGGCGCGAGGGAGACCAAGGCCGTGGAGCCTGCGCGGCGCAGCTTGATGGCGTGGCTCGGCGCGGTGATCTTGCTTGGGCCACCGGCCACATGGACCTCGATGTCGACATCGTGGCCAGGGCGCTGTCCCTTTTTCAGCGCGGGCGGGCTGATCGGCGAGGGTTTGGGTGAGCGTCGTGTGTTTCTTTTCAGGTAGCGCGGGCCCACCACCAGCGGGAAGACGAAGGCATAGGTGCCATCCTCCGGAGTGAGCGTCTCAAGATAGCGCAGGGTAACGACGACGGTCTCGCCGGGCATGATATTCGTGACGTGTTGGGTGAAGATATTCGGTCGTTGCTGCTCGAGCAGCGCCGCTCGCCTACCGGCGGCCTTAGCGCGTTTGTAGGCCGCTTTGGCTTTCTTGCGCGTCTTGATCACGGCGTGGATCGTGCGTTTTCCCAGGGTGATGGTCATCCCGTGCACTGCGGCCCTGTGGGGCAGGGGGAAGACATAGACTGCTTCGATGCTCTTTTTATCGCTGTTGAAGAAGCGCTGTTTCACCCTTACATCGGCCACGACCCCGGCGATCTTGGCCACCACTTCGGTTTTCTGCAGGGGGAGTACCACCTTGCGTTGGCCGATTCGGGCCTGCATCAGGCCACCATGGGTGATGGCGGGGTTGCTATCGGCTGCCTGGGTGGTGGGGCATAGGAGGAAGATCAGGCCGAAAAAGGGCAGGGAGGCGAAGCAGGAACGTCGCGACATGATGACTCCTAGACCTTCATTACTTCCGCCGAGCAGGATTGGGCAACGAAGTTGTCTTTTCCTTGGACAGCGAGGGGCGCAGAAGGTTCCGTTCTTTCCCCAACCCGAGAGTCCAGTCATAATAGCGCGCGTTCGGTGGAACGTTTGGGAGATGCTATGTGTGGAATCGTCGTTGTTATCGATAGCCTTCGAGAAGAAGGCGAGCTGCGCACCCAGGTAATTGAGCTCGCGCGCACTATCCGCCACCGCGGCCCCGACTGGAGCGGCGTGGCGATGCAGGTGGTGGAGGACGTCACTGGCAAGGTTAAGCGGCGAGCGTTGGCCCATGAGCGTTTGGGCATTGTCTCTCCTGAGGCTGGCGCTCAGCCTCTCTTTGACGAGAGCGGCTCTATGGCTCTGGCGGTCAACGGCGAGATCTACAATCACGTCATGTTGAAGCAGTCCTTGAAGGGTGAGCATCGCTTCGTTACGGGCTCTGATTGTGAAGTCATCGTACACCTCTATGAAGAGCGTGGCCCTGAGCTGGTGGCAGAGCTGGATGGGGTTTTTGCGTTTGTTCTTTCGGATCAAAAGACAGGGCGGGTGCTGGCCGCCCGCGATCCCATGGGCGTTGTACCGCTCTACTGGGGGTGGGGTGAGGATGGTAGCACCTGGTTCGCATCGGAGCTCAAGGCGCTCGAGGGCGTGTGTGAGCGCTTTGAGCCCTTTCCCCCAGGTCATAGGTACGCTGATGGGGAGCTGACACGCTATTATGAGCCCGCCTGGCGTGAACGCGCTGCATGCACCGCGCAGGTGTCTCCCGAAGACTTGCGAGGTGCCCTCGAAAAATCGGTGGTCAAGCGTTTGATGTGCGATGTGCCTTATGGGGTGCTGCTCTCAGGGGGGCTCGATTCGTCCTTGGTGGCCGCCATTGCGGCCCGCCATGCTGCACGTCGTGTGGAAGATGACGAATGCTCAGCTGCCTGGTGGCCGCGCTTGCATTCCTTCTGCGTGGGGCTCAAGGGTTCGCCCGATTTGGCGGCGGCGCGCGAGGTCGCCGAGATGGTGGGCACCGTGCATCATGAGTTGACCTTCACCATTCAAGAGGGTCTCGACGCCTTGCGCGACGTGATCTATCACATCGAGTCCTACGACATCACCACTGTGCGTGCCTCGACACCCATGTTCTTGATGGCGCGCAAGATCAAGGCCATGGGCATCAAGATGGTGCTCTCGGGTGAGGGGGCGGACGAGGTTTTTGGCGGTTACCTCTATTTTCATAAGGCCCCTGACGCCGATGAGTTGCACGCCGAGACCATTCGCAAGGTCTTCAAGCTGCATCATTACGATTGTCTCCGGGCGAATAAGGCCATGGCGGCCTGGGGCGTGGAGGCTCGTGTGCCCTTTTTGGACAGGGAATTTTTGGACGTCGCCATGAGCCTCGACCCCGCTGAGAAGATGCCAGACCTGAAGAAAGGAAAGATGGAGAAGCATGTCTTGCGGGCGGCCTTCGACACGCAAGAAGATCCCTATCTTCCTGAGTCAGTGCTCTGGCGGCAGAAGGAACAGTTCTCCGATGGTGTGGGCTACAGCTGGATCGACGCGTTGCGAGACCACGCGGATGCGCTGATCACCGATGAAGTCTTTGCGGCGCGTGAGGCGCGCTTTGCCAACAACCCACCCCCCAACAAAGAGGGCTATCTCTACCGGAAGATCTTCGAGGAGCTCTTCCCACACCCCTCCGCTGTCGCTGGCGTACCGGCAGAGAAGTCCATCGCCTGCAGCTCGCCAACAGCGCTGCGTTGGGAGAAGGAGTGGGCGGACAAAGCTGATCCCTCAGGGCGAGCCATCCTCAGCCACGCGGCCGCCTACGAGGATTAGCGGCCTTCGTTTGGTTCGCGACTACTCATAGAGCGTGACGCGGTTGCGGCCGTTGTTCTTGGACTCGTAGAGCGCTTTGTCGGCGGCTTCGACGAGCTGTTCAACGGTGGAGATGCGCGGGTCTGGCAGGGCGGCCACGCCTGCGCTGAGGGTGACTTTCAGCGAGGGGACCTTTCGCGTTAACGTGCTGCTCTCCACAAGCTGGCGGATACGCTCCCCAACTTGTAGGGCCACAGGCCCTGGAACATCACGACAGATCAGCGCAAACTCCTCACCACCAATGCGTGCTGCCAGATCCTCAGCGCGGATGGCTCGTGAAAGGAGGTGGGAGAAGCCCACGAGCACCGCGTCGCCTATGGGGTGCCCGTGGTTGTCGTTGACGAGCTTGAAGTGGTCGAGATCGAAGAGGATCAGAGAAATGGGCGTGCTGCGCCGCAGCGTGAAGCTCAGTTCAGAGGTGAGCTGTTGTTTGAAGTAGCGCCGGTTGAAGAGTGAGGTGAGCGCATCGCGTTGGGCGGCCTCGAAGAGTGACTCCTGAAAAGAGACCTCGAGCTTGTCGGCGAAGGAGAACTTGAGGATCGCTGTGGAGCCGATCTGGATCTTGTCGCCATCGTTGAGCACCGCCGAGTTGACCTTCTTGCCATTGACGAAGGTGCCGTTGGTGGTCTCGAGATCTGTGAGCAGGATGGACCCGTCCTGCAGCGCCACGATGCGTAAATGGTGTCGAGACACCCCCTCATCGGGGACGCGGAAGTCGACGTCTGTACCACGGCCGAGGGTGACCGTGCTGTTGACACCAATCATCTCACCCACGCGGAGCCCTGCGAGCACAAAGAGGTAGGGGTGATCGTTGCTTTGAGTATTTATACGGCGAATAGGTCCGGAGATCACCGGGTTGGTGACGTCATCCCATCCAGCGGTGTTGTCATCATCGTGATCGTCAATCATAAATTCTCTCGTTGCCCAAGAATAGATGCACATAAGCGCAACGTCGACCCCCCTTTTTCAGGGCGATCTTTGGGTTAACCCTTCTGACGAAGAAGGGTGGTTTGACGCTCGAGTCGTTCCACTTCAGTTGTCCAACCGGCCTGATGCGCCATCTCTGTGGCTCGGCGTAGTGATCGTATCGCGCCCAGGGCGTCCCCTGAATCGTGTTTGGAGAGCGCAAGGCCCAAGGTTGCGCTGATCCACGGTTTTCTTTCGCCGCCAAATTGAGCGGGGGGTCTGGGAATCAGCCTCAAAGCACGGTCGAAGAGCTGTGTCGCGAGTTCATCATCAAGGGCGTGCAGGGCGCGGCGTCCCGCACGCAGTAGATAGGGCACCGCGTGTTCGTGCTCCTGGGCTTCGAAGAGGTGGTGGGCAATGTAGGCAGGTGGTGCCTCCTCGTCGATGGCCGCAGCGGCTGCCCGTGCGTGGAGCTGTTGCCGCATGGTGACTGGGGTTGAAGCGTACGCAACTTCACGGTGTAGGCGGTGTGCAAAGCGCCACCCATCTTCGCGCTGCACCAACAAGCCGAGGTTGGACAGGAAATGCAGCGCACGCTCATCCTCCTCTGCTGTGCTCGCCATGGCGACCAATGTGCTTGAGCTCGTCGGGCGCCCCAGCACGGCGGTGGCGTGCAGTAGAACACGGGAGCGGGGTGGGAGCTGGCTGATGCGGCGGTCAATAACCTCGGGCAGGCCCCGTACACGCTGCAGCTTGCCCTCGACGCTCATCAGGCGCGCGAGTTCGATCAACATCAGCGGGTTGCCACCAGACGCGGCCACCATCTGGCCCACGTCTCCCTTGAGCTCCAGCTGGGAAAAGAGGCTCTCACCAAGCTCTTGAGCCTCACGTGCGCCAAGAGACGAGAGGGTCAGCGTTTGCGTTTCGCCCCAGAGCAGCATGAGCTCGGGTGTGTGAGTGGCGATAATGCAGAGTGGGTGGTCGCAGGGGTCGGAAAAAACGAGGGCAGCCACCAGCTCGCGCGAGGGGCCATCGTAGAGGTGCATATCCTGGAAGACCAGCACCAGCGGGCGCTCGCGGTTGGTCATGCGAATCAGCTCGCGCCACGCGCCGGCGCGCTGGGCACGTCGTAGTGGCACAGGGCTCTGGGGGCTCGAGGGGACGCCGAAGAGCTCCAACAACCCCTCTCGCATCTCCATGTCGAAGCCCTTGGCTTCAGCTGTGTTGAGGATCTCTTGCGGATCACGGTGCGCTGGGCCCAACTCTAGCAGCTGACGCGCGACGCGCTGAATGGGGTGTAGGGAGGCGAATACGGGTAAGATCTCGGGCTGGACCCAGAGCGCTCTCGACCGTGGTGGTGCCATGCGCATCACCACCTCACGCACGAGCCGAGCCTTGCCGCTGCCGGCGGGGCCCACTAGCCGCAAATAGCGCTGCGCGTAGGGAGGCGGGCCAAAAGAGAAGAACTCTTCGATCTGTTCCAGCTCATGCTCGCGGCCCACTAAGGGAGGAAGCCAGCCACCAGGCCGATAACCTGTGACCGTTGTGGTGGTGGGAGAGAGCTCGAACTCCTGGGAGGCAGAGGCGTCCAAGGCGTCGATAATATCGGGCGCCATGGCCTTGCGGTCGAGAGGGCGGCTGCCTTGTAAGGGGTGCCCGCAGGCATTGCAATAATGGGCCTCGGCCACATGAGGCTGACCACACTCAGGGCAGGTGGTCAGCGCAGTCGCAGATCTCCGGCTTCGCTGGGCCAGCACCAAGCCTTCGAGTACTTTCCGGAACTCATCGGCAGACGCGAAGCGCTCGGTGGGCTCCTTGCGTAGCCCCCGCATCACGAGGGCGTCCAGGTAAGGAGGAATCTCAGCCTCCGGGCAGCACTCGGATGGGGGGACCGGTGTCAACGTGACGTGATTGACCATCGTCGCGCTCGCACCCTCGGTCAAGAAAGGGTTTTTGCCCGTGAGGCACTCATAGAGCAAGAGGCCAACAGCGTAGAGGTCTGATTGAGGGCTGAGCTGCCGGTTTCGAACCTGCTCGGGAGCCATATATGCTGGGGTGCCACAGATGCGCCCTGCAGCGGTGATCCGCGCGTCGCTTTCGGACTGTGACGCTGTGGCCATGCCGAAGTCGAGCACCTTGACGAAGTCGAGGTCGTCCTGGCGAGCGGTCAGATAGATATTCTCGGGCTTCAGGTCACGGTGCAACACGTCCTGGCGGTGTGAAGCTTCGAGGGCCGATAGGACCTGGCGCATGATGTGGATCGTCCGCCGCACCCCGATGTAGCCCACCTCTTGGAGCACCTCGGCCAGAGAAATCCCCGTGAGAAACTCCATCACCAGATAGGTGAGGGCGTCTGTGGCGTGGTAGTCCACGATGGAGACGATGTTGGGGTGATCGATCTGACTGGCGAGGCGCGCTTCGTTTGCTAGTCGAGCCCGCGCGGTCTTGTCCATGAGCAGCGCAGGGTGCAGCACCTTCACCGCGACAGAGGTGCCAAGGCCCACGACTTCGGCCTGGTAGACAGCACCATTCCCGCCGATCCCGAGCAGGCTTCGCAGGTGATAGCGTCCGTTGAGCACCTCATCGAGACGATCGAGGGCATCATGACCGGGAGAGGTCTCAGTAAGCGCCGTGCCGCAGATTTGGCAGAGGCGTTGGTCAATGGAAACGAGGGTCAAGCATCTAGGGCAGCGCAATCGATGTCTCCTGGGCACATCCTAGCAGAGAGGAGGTCGCTGCATGCACTACTATCGGGTTTTCGTGGGGCGATCTCGACCTGAGGTCAGTGATGGGGGATACGGATCCCATGGGCTTTGATCTTGAAGCCCAGTGTGCGCAGGGGGATTCGCAGCCGCGCGGCTGCGCGTTTTTGGTTCCCCCCACATTGCTGCAAAGCGTCAAGGATCAATCGCGTTTCGTAGCGAGCGACGCGGACTTTGAACTCAGGTGCATCCTCTGTAGCCATGGGCGTCGCCTCGAGCATGCGCACCCGCGCTGGCAGGTCATCAGCGGTGATGGTTTGGCCGCGACCAATGACCACGGCTCGTTCGATCACGTTGCGTAGCTCGCGAACATTGCCTGGCCAGTGGTAGGATTGCAGCAACTCCATGGTGTGCTGGTCAGTGGTGGGGGGGCTATCCTCGTCGTTGGAGGCATCGTGGGCAAAGAGCTTCACGAGGCTCGGGATCGCCTCGACGCGCTCTCGCAGGGGTGGGATGCGAATTGGATCGTCACCGAGGCGGTAATGGAGATCTGAGCGGAATTGCCGCTCGGTCACCATCATTGTCAGGTTGCGATTGGTCGCGGCGATGACGCGTACGTCCACAGGGATCGTCTGTGTGCCGCCCACGCGCCTGAGCTCTTTGGTGTCGAGCACACGCAAGAGCTTTGGCTGGAGGTTGATGCTGAGCTCCCCGATCTCGTCCAGGAAGATCGTGCCCCCCTGGGCGTGCTCGAAGAGGCCCATGCGTCGCTCTGCGGCACCAGTGAACGCTCCCTTTTCGTGGCCGAAGAGCGTCGCTTCGATCAGCTCATGGGGGATGCCTGCGCAGTCTACCACCACAAAGGGTTTCTCTGCGCGCGTGCTGGCGCGGTGGATATAACGCGCCAAGACCTCTTTGCCTGTCCCTGTCTCTCCCGCTACCAGCACCGTGAGATCCGATTGAGCGAGCCGATCGGCGATGGGCATCAAGCGCGACATGGCGGCGCTCTCGCAGACCCACTCAGAGCTTGACTCGCTGTCTTCACCTCGAGTGCTTGGAACGGCGGCGACGACACATTGAGCAGCTGTGCTCCGTTGCGCCGCCTCGCGGCAGCGTTGTAGCAGCTTCGCAGCCGACGAGCCCCCCTCAGGGAAGGTTGTTACGCCACAGCGCAGGGTGAGGGGAGTGGCGCTCACGAACGCCTCTGCCACTTTGCGTGCCCCAGCCACATCGAGCCGGGGGAGCAACACCTCCACAGCGTGTGGAGCATAAAGGGCGAGGCGATCGACAGGTCGTAGCTGTTGCGTCAGCTCTGGGAGCCAGCGTGAGAGGTGTGGGTGGTCGCGGTCCGTGGCTTCGACCCAGAGCAGGGCGATGGGGTCATCTTGAAAGAAGCGTGCACGCTGCAGCTCGTGGTCAACTATCGCGAGCCAGAGCTCGTGAGAGATCACCGCCTTGGCTGCTTCAAAGGCTCGCGTCCGATCTGTCACCAGGGCAGTGGCTCCCCCAAAAGTGATCTCTTCCCCAAGGTTCAGTTGACGGCGCCGGAGACGCGTGCCGTTGAGATAAGTGCCATTGGTGGAGCCCAGGTCCTCAACCCAAAGCTCCCCATCGTCGAGCCAGAAGCGTGCGTGACGTCGAGATAGGAGGCTGTCGCGCAGGGCCACATCCACGAGCAGGGGGTCTCGCCCCAGGATGTGGTCGCTCCCTGGCGCTAGAGAGACGACCTGCGTCCCCTCGCGGTGGTGGAGCAACAAAGCCAGCCCCCCCTCAGGTCTCGCGTCCTCGCTGAAGAGCAGGGCGGAGGCCTCCTCGTCCATCTTCTCGTCCACCTGGCGCGTTGGCGCGGACGCAAAAGTCTTTTCATTAAAAGGCTTCTGACTGGGAAGCTTCTCGCTGGCGGTGCCATCTGGATCGAGGTCTGACATGATCAATTCGGGGCAATCTTGAGCAGATTCCGAATCTAGGCGACACTCAGATGATTCGCAACCATTCTGGTCGGGCCACTCCGGCCTGTGAGAACTATGGAGAGCCAGTCCACAGCAGCCGGTACGCTCATAGCGGGCCGTTATCGAGTGATAAGATCCCTGGCGCGTGGCGGCATGGGGGAGGTGGTGCATTGCGTGGACATGTCTCGTGGGAGAGATGTTGCGCTCAAGCAATTGCATACTGCCGGGGATGGGGAGATCGATCAGCTCTTTCTTCGTGAGGCCACAGCCCTCGCCTCCCTTGATCACCCCAACCTCGCACGAGCCCTCGATTTTGGTTTCACCGAGGGGCAGGGGCGCTATCTGGTGATGGACTTCGTTGAGGGGCTCTCCTTGGCGCAGATTATCGAGCAGCACTCTGTCCTTCCTTGGGATCTTCTTGCGACCATCGCCGATCAGCTCCTCGCTGGTCTCGCCTACTTGCATGCCCGAGGTATTGTTCATCGCGACATCAAGCCAGCGAACCTGATGCTGGGCAACACCGATGAGGCCTTGCGCGTCACCATCGTCGACCTGGGGCTCGCCGCGTTCCGCGATCATGCCCTCATCGAACTGGGGGGGCAGAAGCCCGAGCTTCTTGCTAACGTCGGCCGCTACGCAACCCCCCCCTATTGTGCACCTGAACAACTTCTCCGACATCCGATGTTCCAGGGGCCCACGACAGATCTCCATGCCGTGGGAGTGACCCTCTATCTTCTCTGTCATGGCAGGCTTCCTTATGCTGGGGCGGACGAGGCAGCGCTCATCACTGCCCTGCTGCGCAAGCCCCCCGCTCCCTTCGTGCCCGTCAACGCTGCTCCTATGGAGGTTGGCCCGATCGTACGGCGCTTGGTGGCGAAGAAGCCGTGGGACCGCTACGATTTCGCTGTCACCGTTAGACAGGAGCTCGCCCCCCTTTGGTCCTATGACGCAGGTCTGTCCGCCTGGCGCACATTGCGCCGAGGGCTGAAGAGCGCTGTGGCTCCGGTGAAACGGGCGCAACCTGTCGAGCCTGCGACGGGCCGCTCATCGCTCTCGGTCTCTGAGCTTCTCACCTTGCGTGTGGCCCATCTCTATGGGCGTGCTGGCGAGCAGCGACGGCTCTGGGAGGCGGCGACCGCTGTGACCTCGGGCGAGACACGTCTCATAGCGCTCGAGGGAGAGGCGGGTGTTGGTAAGAGTCGCCTCGCGCAATGGCTCGCGGAGCAGGTCCACGAGCGGGGCTTGATGCGAGCCCTCCATATTTCGTGTGGGCCCGGTGGAGGCGCGTTGCAGGGCGTGCTGGGCGCCATCGAGCGTCATTTTGGTTTTGGAGAGGCTCCGAGGGCGCTGGTGGAGCGTGCGCTCGTTGGCCGTTGGGGACGAGAAAACGAGGCGACACGCTTGGCTCGTGCCTTGGCGGGCATCCTGAGGCCAGAAGACCTCGAAGAAGAGCAGAGGGGCGCACACAGCGCCCACCAGCAGAGTGTGCTCGCTGAGCCTGGGTCTGACGAGGTTCGGGCACAGACGATCCTCGAGGTGGTGCAGCGCATCGCTGGTGATCGTCCGCTGCTGCTCTGGATCGACGATCTTCCGCGCGCTGATGACGAGACGTTGACCCTGATTCGGCTTCTTCTTGAGGCGCAGCAAAACGCGTTGGTGCTGCTCACAGGGAGAACACAGCAGCTCGCGGCTGAAGCAGAGAGTGGCGCGCCGACCATCTTACAGCGCTATTGTCAGGAGCACGGAGGGGAGTTGATCGCGCTCTCACCCTTGGCACGATCTGAGCTGAAGGAGATGCTTCGGGCGCTGCTCAGAAGCGACGACGATGTGGACGGCAAGGGGGTTGAAGAGGTGCTCTACCGTGC
>JAFCZD010001023.1 GCA_019314525.1 Deltaproteobacteria bacterium | reverse complement strand
GATGAATTGGTGTGCAAGAGCGCCACGCCCCGAGAGTCGGGCGACTTTTGCAGCCATCCTCTCGAGTGTCGTTCGGAACGCTGCGTTGGGGGAGAGTGTGTGTTGGGGCCGCGGGGTTTGGCGAGCCGTGCATTCACCCCTTGGAGTGTGCCTCCGAAGTTTGCACCGCAGGGGCTTGTGCACCAGGCATTCGCGATGAGGGTGAGCGCTGCACCCATGACCTGCAATGTCGCAGTCAAGCCTGCCTGGCAGGCACCTGCGCTGCAGGCGGTGTGGATGCCGGTGTGGATGCCGGTGTGGATGCCGGTGTGGACGGGGGCGAGCCCGACGCAGGGGTGGATGGTCCTGCGTTGGATTCTGCCTTGGACGCGTCGTCTGATTCTCTGCAGCTGGATTCTCTGCAGCTGGACTCACATCCACATACGCTCGATGTGGCGGCCGACGTTACCCCGAACGCTGACGTTGCCGTAGACCTGACCATCACCCCAGATGCCGCGACTGGCCCCTGGCGGCCAGTGCCAGCGGGCACGTTCACTATGGGTGCGTCGCCAGCGGATACATGTCAGGGCTTCAACGAGACGCAGCGTGTGGTGACCCTGACCCGCGCTTATCTGATGAGCCAATCCGAGGTGACCCGGGCAGAGTTCAATACGCTGATGGGCTATGACCCCTCGTTTTGGACGGCGTGTGGAAGCGACTGCCCCGTGGAGATGGTCAGCTGGCATGAGGCTGTGGCCTACTGCAATGCGCTCTCCAAAGACAGCCAGTTGGCAGAGTGCTACACGTGCAGCGGGCAAGCGCCAGATTTCTTGTGCCAGGAGGCCACGCCCTATCTGGGCAGCGAGGTTTACAGTTGCCCAGGGTATCGCCTGCCTACTGAGGCCGAGTGGGAGCGCGCCTATCGGGCGGGCACGACGACGGTCTATTACAGCGGAGACAATGACCTCACCAAATGCTCGGAGTGCACGGTGCTCGACATCAACCTGGACCTGATCGGCTGGTATTGCGCCAACTCGGGCTACACGCCGCAGCCGGTGATGCAGAAAGTGCCCAATAGCTACGACCTCTACGATATGGCCGGTAACGTCTACGAGTGGTGCCACGATTGGTACCAGGTGGATCTTGGCTCCATGGCTCAAGAGAACCCGTGGGGCCCGCCAACGGGCTCCTACCGTGCAATGCGGGGTGGGTCTCACGCCTATAACGCAGAGGACGCGCGCGCATCAGAACGTGTGGGCTACGCGAGCCCAGGCAACCGCGTGAACGATGTTGGGTTCCGCTGCGTTCGCACGCTATTTCCGTAGGGACGCGGATCCCTGGAAGCGTTTTAGTCAGTCCCAACATTTCTGCGTGCCAGTTTTTTGATGGGCAAGCCAGGCCGCCAAAGCAACCATGGTAGCGGGCAGGGCTGCCTTTCTTGTTGAAGAGCAAGACGGCGAAGAGCCGGTGGCTTACATCATAGAGGCTTCGCCACCGCGCAACACACTACAACCTCGCCGCCCTCGCCTTCCGCCGGGGCAAACGGTAGGTTGCCAGAGAGCATCTGAAACGCGCGCTGAATCTCACACCCAACTCCCAGGCAGCGCGACGCCTGCAAAGAGCCCTGTCTTCTCCCTCGAAAGGTGGGAAGTAGAGCGTCAATAGCAGCACGTTCAAGGCGGTGAGTCGGCTTATCTCCAGTCTTTGGGAAGGTGCGTGCTCAGGACCCCATACTCACGATTGAACGTCATGCCTTTGCCAATGACCGTGTAGCGCAGCACCAAGACCAGCACGTTCTGAAAACGAAGGGCTTGGACCACAGTGTAGTCGGACAGGCATCGCCCAGAGCGCCGCAGCCAGCGGGTGTTGAACATTATGCTCTTCATGCTCTTCCCTGACTTCTTGACCAGCCCCGCAGCGAGCTTGCTTGCTCCCCTATCCGTGCAAGCGCGTGAATCAGGAGTTTCCTCGAGTGAGACGCTTATTTTCTGACCTGCGGCGAAAAACGTCACATCCTTGGCTTTGTTCCCTGTGGTGTTCAGAGTCAGCCGCTGTAAATGTCATAGAACATGACAACATAAACCCATATTTTAGCAGCCGGTGAAGTCATGCAACGCCTCGCCCTCGCCCACCTGAAGCATTGGAAGACTCGCAAGACGCGGAAACCACTTATTATTCGGGGAGCAAGACAGGTGGGGAAATCCACTCTTGTTCAACTTTTCGGCTCAGCGTATTTCGAGCAGCTCATTGTGCTCAATTTTGAGCGGGATCCGGACTTAGCGCAGCTCTTTGCTTCAAATGATCCCCGGAAAATTGTGACTCTCCTTGAGTTGCCCAGGTGGTACGAACTTCGATCTCGTTCTCATCGACACAGCAGCGCAAGTGAGCCTCGATTACAGCAACAGTGCCACCAACACTGTCGAAATGGTCGAGTGGAAAAACACCTCTGGCGCCGGA
>JAFCZD010000079.1 GCA_019314525.1 Deltaproteobacteria bacterium | reverse complement strand
GTTTGGACAACGATGTCTGCACCAGCGAGCGCTGTGAGATTGCCACAGGCACATGCGTGATCGAGGCTGACGCAGCCTGCTGCGTGGATGTCACCGAATGCGACGATCAGGACACGTGCACTGAAGACCGCTGCGATCTGAATCGCTGTGTCAGCACGCAGATCGAGGGTTGTGGCACGCCCTGGGGGGGGGAGACGCCAGATGACGGAGTCACACTCGAGGGCGGCTGCAGCGTGAGCGGTGCGCCTACCGCCATCTTTCCCACCTTCCTCCTCTTCCTCACCCTGCTCCTGGGTGTGCGCCGTCCCTAAGGCAGCTGGTCGAAATTATCTTTGCACCTGGAGAAGCCCGCTTTCGAGGCCGTCGCGAAACTGTTCTGTCATTCCCGCGCACGCGGGAATCTTTTTGGTCTCCTAGACACCCGCTTTCGCGGGCAAGACGGAGCGGTGAGTGTCATTCCCGCGAACAAGCTCGGATTGTCACGGTGCACGGTGAGTGTCATTCCCGCGAAAGCGGGAATCCAGAGGAAAAGCCTCCCAAGCTGAGCTACTATCCCCGAACTTCGCTACACAACCTTCGGAAAGGGACAACCGCATGTGTGGAATCGTCGGCTACGTGGGATCGGAACGTTGTTCGGATATCTTGGTGGACGGGCTGCGACGGCTCGAGTATCGCGGCTATGATTCCGCGGGCACGGCGATCATGGAGGGCGGTGAGACGCATATCCTGCGCAGCCAGGGCAAACTCTCTAACCTCTCGGTGCTCATCGATGAGCAGAAGCCCCAAGGCACGGTGGGCATCGGCCATACGCGCTGGGCGACCCATGGGCGACCCTCGGAGCAGAACGCGCACCCGCATAAATATGGCAACGTCGCCGTCGTGCACAATGGCATTATCGAGAATCACGCAGCCCTGCGCGCTGAACTCGAGGCCAGCGGCCACACGTTCTCGTCCGAGACGGACACAGAGATCGTGGCACATTTGATCGATGACGCCTTCAAAGAGACCAAGGATAGCCTGGAGTCCGTGCGGCAGGCTCTGTGCCGCCTGGAGGGCGCGTACGCCATCTCCGTGCTCCTTGACGGCGTGCCCGATCAGATCATCTGCGCCCGGCAAGATGCGCCGCTGATCCTCGGCGTGGGCGAAAACGAAAACTACATCGCCTCAGATGTGCCAGCCATCCTCAACCGCACCCGCGACATGATCTTCTTGGAAGAGGGAGACATCGCGGTGGTGCGTGCCGAGGGCATCGCTATCTCCACCCTGGATGGCAAGAGCGTGGAGCGCAAACCACAGAAGATCATGTGGGACGCGATGATGGCGGAGAAGGGCGGCCACAAGCACTTCATGCTGAAGGAGATCTTCGAGCAGCCCCGCGCCGTCACCGACACCATCCGCGACCGCGTCTCTCCCACCACGGGCGATGCCTTCATCGATGACTTCGACGTTGACATGGAGACCCTGCGCCGGGTGGTGATCGTCGCCTGCGGCACCTCTTATCACGCCGCCCTGGTGGGCAAGTTCCTCATCGAGAGCATGGCGCGCATCCCGGTGGAGGTCGATCTTGGCTCGGAGTTTCGTTATCGAGATCCGCTGATCAACAAGCACGATCTGCTGGTGGGGGTCTCGCAATCGGGTGAGACCGCTGACACCCTCGCGGCACTGCGTGAGGGCCGTGGCAAGGGCGCTCGCGTGCTCAGCATCTGCAATGTGGTGGGCTCCACGATTCCGCGGGAATCTGATGGTGTGCTCTACACCCACGCTGGGCCAGAGATTGGTGTCGCCTCCACCAAGGCGTTCACTACGCAGCTAGCAGCGCTCACGCTCCTGGGCATCCACCTTGGCCGGCGCACGGGGGCTTTGACCGAGCCCAAGGCCAAAGAGCTGATCAACGACCTCTTGGCGCTCCCCGAGCAGATGAAGGAGGTCCTCGACCACAGCGCCACCGTGGATGTCATCGCGCGTCGATATGCCAACGCTCGGGATTTCCTCTATTTGGGTCGGGGCATGAATTACCCCATCGCCCTCGAGGGCGCGCTCAAGCTGAAGGAAATCTCGTATATCCACGCCGAGGGTTATCCCGCTGGTGAGATGAAGCACGGCCCCATCGCGTTAATCGACGAAAACCTGCCTGTGGTGGTGCTCGCGCCGCGTGGATCGGGCTACGAAAAGATCATCAACAACCTCGCCGAGGTGCGCGCACGCGAGGGCAAGGTCATCGCCATCGCGTCTCGTGGAGACAACGAGATCGGCAACAAGGTGGACGACGTGATCCAGATCCCCGATGTGCGCACAGAGCTGCAGCCGCTGCTCACCGTGTTGCCTTTGCAGATGCTCGCCTACCGCATCGCCGATATCCGCGGCACCGACGTGGACCAGCCGCGAAACCTCGCCAAGAGCGTGACGGTGGAATAGGGCGGCGGTCATTCCTGTGGGCGCTTGTTGTCCATGATTCCCGCGAAAGAGGGCGGCGACCTTCGCCTTGCCTGCAAGGGTCGACGTAACACTCTCACACCCCAGGTCCTCTACACGGCAGACCCGCGCAAAGGCGGGCCTGACCGCAGCCATAGATCCAAGGATTGTCGTGCTGGCCCAGGCGGCATAGGATGCCCAGGTTACGAGCCCCTGATGGAGGAATCGATGTCGGATAAACATGAGAAGGTGATCATCATTGGAACGGGACCTGCTGGCTACACCGCGGCGATCTATACCGCGCGCGCTGAGCTCGAGCCGCTGGTGATCGAGGGCTTACAACCTGGCGGTCAGCTCACCACCACCACTGAGGTGGAGAACTTCCCAGGCTTCCCCGAAGGCGTGATGGGGCCAGAGATGATGGACCTCTTTCGCAAGCAGGCAGAGCGCTTCGGAACACGCTTCGTGAGCGGGATGGTAGATAAGGTCGACTTCACGCAGCGCCCCTTCAAGGTTTGGGTGCACGAAGACCTCTACACCGCCGACGCGGTGATCATCAGCACGGGCGCCTCGGCGCGTTACCTTGGCCTGGAGTCGGAGCAGAAGCTCATCGGCTATGGCGTGAGCGGTTGCGCCACCTGCGATGGCTTCTTCTACAAGGGGAAAGAGGTGGTGGTGGTCGGCGGCGGCGACTCTGCAGTGGAAGAGGCCACCTTCCTCACGCGCTTCGCCAGCAAGGTGACGTTGATTCATCGCCGGGATGAGCTGCGCGCCTCGAAGATCATGCGAAAGCGGGTCTTCGACAATCCCAAGATCGAGGTGGCTTGGAATTCGGTGCCTGTGGAGGTGCTCGGTGATCCCAAGGTGGGCGGTGTCACGGGTACGCGCGTCAAAGACGTCAAGACCGGCGAAGAGCGCGTCATCACGTGTCACGGTTTCTTTCTTGGCATCGGTCACACACCCAACACTGAGCCCTTCAAGGGCGCGGTGGACCTCGACGAGTCGGGCTATGTGAAAGTCACGCCGGGCCGCACCCACACCAACGTCGAGGGCATCTTCGCCTGTGGCGATGTGATGGACTTGGTGTATCGTCAGGCAATCACCGCCGCTGGCAGCGGCTGCGCTGCCGCTATTGACGCCGAGCATTGGCTCGCTGACCAGGATGGCTGATGGATACAAAAGAGGCTGAGACCCCAGAGGCCGAGACCCCAGAGGCCGAGACCCCAGAGGCCGAGACCCCAGAGGCTGAGACGCCAGAGGCTGAGACCCCAGAGGCCGAGACCCCAGAGGCCGAGACCCCAGAGGCCGAGACCCCAGAGGCCGAGACCCCAGAGGCCGAGACCCCAGAGGCCGAGACCCCAGAGGCCGAGACCCCAGAGGAGGCTGAGGAGCTTCTGGCGCAGCTCGCTGAGAGTTCGCTCTTTTCGGGACTCGGGAGGGGGGCGCTGCGCCGCGTGGCCGGCCTCGGCACCGTGGAGCAGGTCAAATACAACGAGTTCCTCTTCAGAGAGGGGGATGAAGGCGACAAGGTCTACTTGATCCTCGACGGCGCGATTCGTATCAGTCGTCAGGTGCCGGGCATGGGCGAAGAGGCGCTCGCGGTTTTGCGCTCCGGCTCCGCCTTTGGCGAGATGGTGCTCATCGATGGCTCACCACGCTCCGCAGACGCCCTGGGCCATGAGGCCTCGACGCTCTTCGTGATCGAAAAGGAGCAGCTCGAGCGCTTGATGTTCGTCGACCGCACGTTGGCAAGCGAGCTTCTGTGGAAGATGGTGCGTATTCTTGCGCAGCGGCTGCGCGCCACCAACGATAAGATGACCTTCCTCTCAGTGACGGGTCGCTTCTAAGCGGACCACCAGATTCTCACTTTCGTGGGAATGACGTTCACTTTCGCGAAAGCCTCTTCAGCTCACTCCGCCACGCAGATCTTGCGCGCGACCGCAGCCTTCAGCGTATGCAGCGTCACCATGGCGATGACCGCCGCGGTGAGGGGCAGCAGCACCAGCGCGGCGTGGCGGTAGATCTCGAGCCCGCTGAGCTTGTACATCAACAAGACGCTGATGGTCAGGGCGTCGAGGGGGAAGGTGAAGGCCCACCAGGAGACGAAGAAGGGCAGGTCGCGAAAGCGAGGCAGCATGGTGAGGAGCAGCAAGAAGGTGAAGACACCAAAGTAGAAGAGCACCCGGGCAAACATATCATAGCCGCCGCCAAGCTTGATGTAGGCGACGAAGCCGATGGCCGGGGGAGCGATCAGGATGAAGAGCGTCGGCAAGAGCTTCTTGGGCAGTGAGGGCGCGAAGATCAGTCGGTTGACCATCAGGGAGAAGAGCACAATCCAAAAGATCAGCCCTGCGCTAAAAAAGAGCCACGAGATCTCGGGGTGCGCGTGCTTCACGCCAGCGATGGGCACGAGGATGGTTCCCACCACGGGGATGAACCACGCGGGGTTGAGGTGGGCGAGCTTGAGGTCGTCTCTGGTGAGCCACGTGGAGAGGATCTTCAGCGTGTAAAAGAGCTGTAGCGGAGCGCCCACCCACCAGAGTATGCGCGAGAGTTGTGGGTTGATCTCCAAGAAGCCGATGCTCAAAAGCAGCAACGAAATGGAATAGGCGGGGAAGAAATTGACGCGCACGGGGTGAGCGAACTCTTCTCTGACCTTGTGAGGATACCTGGCTGCCTTGAGCAGATAGACCATGGTCAAAAAGACGAACCACGCGGTGCCAATGTAGAGCACGGTGTGTCCCGCACCCCCGATGGAGATCTGGAGGATCTGCTCGAAGCGCATGCCCGCGATGCCCAGGCCGATGATGCCCATGACCGAGCCAAAGAGGGTCACCGGGAAGTTTTCGAGCCAATGAGCCACGCCTACGGCGGGCTCTGGTTGGGCCGTTAGAGATTTGCTGGTCAGTTGAGCATCGATGGCGCTCACGAGGGTCCTCCCTGGTTGGTTTTGCTGCACGCGTTGCTAGATGGTGCGTTGCTAGACCGTGTCGAGCTTGATGTCATCCTTCACCTTGCCGCTGAGGGCGCCTTTAGGGCGGAAGATGTTGATGGGAATCTTCAGGTAGCGCATCTCGTTGCTCGCAGGGGTGGGGAGGTTTCCTGCGTCGATGTTGACCTGGATCGACTGGAAGAGCAGCTTGGGCATGGCGAGAGTGGCGTCGCGCTCGGTGCGGAACTTGATGAAATCCCCGTGGGTGGTGTCAGCTTTGAGCTGGATGTTCATCTCCTTCTGCTCGCCGATGGTGCTCTCATAGGCGAGGTCGCGCCCACCGGGCTGATAGTCGTGGCCAACAAACACGCGCGTCTCGTCGGGCAGGGTGTAGAGCCGCTGGCTGATGGAGGCGTAGAGATCATCGGCGGAGCCCGCGGGGAAATCACAGCGGCCTGTTCCCATATCGGGCATGAAGATCGCGTCACCGGTGAAGACCGCGTCACCCACACGGTAGCTGCCGCACGCGGGCGTGTGTCCTGGCGTAAAGATCATCTCCACGGCCACGCTGCCTGCCTGAAGTGTTTCACCGTCCGCGATCAACGTGTCGAATTGACGACCATCGGTAGGGAAGTCTGCAGGGAGGTCCAAGATCTGCTTGAAGGTCTCTTGCACCACCTTGATGCGCTCACTCATGGCGGTCTTGGCGTCAGGGAAGCGCTCTTTGAGCAGCTGTGCACCCGAGAGGTGGTCGGCGTGGGCGTGGGTCTCAAGGATCCAATGCAGCGTCAGCTTTTCACTTTGGAGGTATTCCGTCACCTCATCCACAGAGTCGGTGAAGATCTTGGAACCCACAGGCTCATAGTCCATCACGGGATCGATCACGAGGGCATCTTTGGTCTCTGGGTCAGAGACCACGTAGGTGAGGGTGAAGGTACGTGCGTCGAAAAATGCTTTGATCTCCATGGTGTACTCCCTAAACGCTCAGCTCGGTAGTGGTGTGTGTTGGAAGACTCCAGTTAGCATCACGTATGCCAGAGGCTCTCACGCCTGGAATAGTTACAATTTTTCCAAAGCCGACCCAAGGCAGATTCGCCCCTAGAACGTTTGATGCACCAATTGTTCAACGCGGCGCAACATTCCTGGAGCGGGGGAGAGAGAAGCGGGGAGAAAAGGAGAGAGAAGCGACTACACCAAGAAGTCGAGCATCTGGATGCGTGTCAGGTAGCCCTCGAGCAGTACGACGTATTCGTCCATGAGCAGGTCGAGCTCCACATCCACTCGACTCTTGACCGTGCGCAGCACCTTGCCAGAGAAGGGCACCTCAGGGCCGCTGAGGTTGAGCACGCCTGTCACCCGATCGCCCTGTTTCGGTGGAAGTGTACCGTCGCATTTATAGGAGACATGCGAGCGGGAAATTTCCATCACTGGGTTGTTCTTTCCCTTGGCGACCCGCGCGGTGGCCGTGAGGGCTGGTGGGGGCTCTACACGGTAGTTCACCCGTCGATTTTGGCGAATCAGGGTGTCGAGGACACCGTGCAGCTTCTCGCTGACGATGGTGTCTTCGCTCTCCAGCAGAAAGTCGCGCATCTGCTTCATGGCCTTCTGGGTGCGAATCAAATTCGTTCGCATATCTATCAGGCGCAGTTGGTCGCGCTGAATCTTGTCACCGGCCATTTCCAGCAGGCTCTGTTCGAAGCGCAAGGCCAGCTCGGGCTGGTCAACAAAGAGTTCGAGCAGCAGCTCACCCTTGATCTCCCAGATCTTCGCCTCTTGTCCGATGACAGCGCGGCTGTTGCGACAGAGCCCGGTGAGCGCACCAAGCTCGCCAATAATCGCTGGCCCCGTGAGGCGGTGTGTCTCTTCATCCGTCCGGTGCAGGGTTACTTCCCCCTCCACCAACAGATAGAGCGCCTGCGCCGGATCGCCGATCTCGAAGAGCGTGGTGCCCTTGGCGGCCTTGGCGGGCTCGAAGAGGCTGGCGACTTGCGCCAGCTGGTCATTAGACATGCTGCGCAAGAGCGGTATCGCACGCAGCTCCTCAGCGGTCATTCCCAGCTTTTTATTCATGGCGTTGACGAGCATAGCCTCAATCGAGGGCCCGTGTCACCCCACAGCTCACGCCATAACCATTCCGAGGCAAAAGAGGCAAAGTCCGCCCCCCGTGGCGGCCAGCAAGGCCCAAAATCGGCCGCGCAGGAGCGTGAGATCGGGGTTGAAACCAAAGGCGATGAGGGCGAAGACGCTCCCGATCCCAAAGAGAAAACCCATCAAGCCCACCAGGGTCCAGCCCGGGTGGGGCTGCTCGGGCTGCATGGGCCCTGTGCTTGGTTCGGTTTGGTGGTTGGCTGTTAGCGCAGAGATGCGGCGTTGGACGCGTGGTGAGAGATCTCCGAGGGGCTGGAAGGGGCGCAACGAGAGCAGGGCGCTGTGTAACGCGTGATAGCGTTGGAGCGCGAGCTCGCTCTTTCCCAGTCGTTCAGCCTCCTTCGCGCGGTTCAGCAGCCGGCGGGCGGCGGTCGCAACCCAGATATTACCAGGCGCGTAGTGAGCCATGGCGCGCCGCAGGTGCCGATCCACGGCTTCGTCATCGCCGCGAGCGATGGCTGAGTCAGCTGCGTCGAGCTCCTCATGGGCGGAGTAGAGCATGCGCCCCATGAGCACCGCGCCCAAGAGCAGGGCGGCGGCGAGCAAGAGCGCGATGGTGCGCTTGAGAGCCATGGGCTGAGCGTATCACGCTTGGGAGCCATGCCCACATCGCTTCGAGCCGTGGCATCACGCCAGCCAACCCACCACGCAGTATCACACCCTGCTCGATATGGATGGTGATGGGCTTTCTCAGATGAAGTCGCGCCGGCTGAAGAGCGCCATGGCGAAGAGCAGCACCAAGGCGGTGTAGATCGACGCGTAGCCGGCGGCGGTGCCCACATAGCCCCAGTCGACGAAGGTTCCGTTGACGGAGACGTGCTGGCCTTTGATGTCTGCGCCGGTGACGAAGTAGTAGCGTAGGTTGGGCACGATGGCCGAGACGCCTTCGAGCAGCGATGAGAGCAAGGGCTGGGTGATCTTGGCGGCGACCGCACGGATATCGGGCACGCTGCGGCCGAGCAAGAAGATGCCGATGGTGAACATGCCCGAGAGGAAGGGCGTGGAGAAGGACGAGAAGAAGACCGCGATAGCCGTGACCACCACCACCTCGAAGAAGATCAGCACCATCAAGCGCACGATGGGGCCACTGACCTCGGCGCCTTGACTCCAGAGCACCGCCGCCAACACAAAGGCCATCACCAGCGTCTGGATGAAGAGCGTGAGGGTCAGGCCAAGGAACTTGCCCAAGACGAATTGATAACGGTGGATGGGCTTGGGCAGCAGCGTATAGACCGTCTTGCGTTCGAGTTCCTTGTACACCAGGTTCACGCCGATGAAGATGGCGATGATCACCAAAAAGAGGCTCATGCCCGCGAGCCCCAAGTCTACCGTCAACCGCACCTCTTCGTTCACCGAGAGCGCGCCAAAGGCACGCGAGGCGACGATGACGAGCACCGCGAAAAAGAGCAGGCTATAGAGCACTTTGTTGCGAATCGCCTCGCGGAAGGTGTTGAGGGTGATGGCCCACACTTTGCGCATTATGCGCCTCCAGTCTTGGCGTTGGGCGTTTGGGCGTTGGGTGATTCAGACTGGGCGTCCACCACCGCTGCTTGGCGCACCACCACATCTTCGAGGGATTCTTTGCGCGGGATCAACGCCATGAGGCGCGCACCGTGGGTGCGAATCAAATCCACCACCTCGTCGGTCGCGCTCTCTTGCTCCAACGTGAAGTGAGCCACATCTCCAACGAGGCGCGGGGTGATATCGTGCGCGGCGAGGGCCTTCACCAGCGCTTCGGGCGGGGAGCTGATGGTGATCTCGGTGTTGATCACCCGCGTGTCGAGGAGCTCCGAGAGCTTTCCGCTGGCGACCATGCGCCCCTTGACGAGGATCGCGACGCGGTCTGCGAGGGCCTCTACGTCGGAGAGGATATGGGAGGAGAGCACCACGGTCTTGCCCTCGTTGCGCAGCTCAGCGATGAGCTCGCGCAGCTGCTTGCGCCCCAAGGGGTCTAGCCCCGTGAGGGGCTCGTCGAGCACCACCAGCTGTGGATTATTGATCAGCGCCTGGGCGAGGCCCACTCGCTGCAACATGCCCTTGCTGTAGCGGCGCAGGGCGAGGTTGGCGGCGTGGCTTAGCTCTACGCGCTCGAGGAGTTTCTCCGCCCGCAGGCGGCTCTCACGACGCCTGAGGCCGCAGAGCTCTCCCACCAGCACCAAGAACTCGAGGCTCGTCAGATAGTCGTAGAAATAGGGAGACTCTGGCAGGTAGCCGAGCTGAGCCTTGGCCACGATGTGGCCTGCGGGGCGCCCGAACACCTCGGCGGAGCCCGCGGTGGGCTTGATCAAGCCCATCAAGACTTTCAGGGTGGTCGTCTTGCCGGCGCCGTTGGGGCCAAGCAAACCGAAGATCTCACCCTTTTTGACCTCGAGGCTCACGTCACGCACCGCGTGCACCTTCTTGCGGAAAAAACCCAACGCGAAGGTCTTGGCGAGGTTGTGGGTGCGGAGGACGGGTGTGGATGTGGACTGCGACATGGATTGTTTTTCTGTGTGGACTTTTGCGGGCATTGTCGCCAAAGCGACACGCAGATGCAATTCTTCTCATGGCTCGTGGTATCGTCAGCCCATGCTAAAAGATAAGCGAGTACTGCTCACGGGGGGGGCCGGGTTCATCGGCACCCACCTTACCGCTGTGTTGGCGCGCGACAACGACGTCGTCATCCTCGATAGCTTGCGCCGTGACGCCCTGCGCCCTTCAGGGTTGGACCAACATGCTCGTGTGACGTTGATGCGCGGCGATGTGCGGGACGCTGAGAGCGTGCGCGAGGCCATGGAGGGGTGCACCCACGTCGTGCATCTGGCCTCTATCGCGGGGGTCGACACCGTGATGCACAACCCCGTGCCCACGATGCAGATCAGCCTTCTTGGCACCAACAACGTGCTCGAAGCAGCGCGTGAGCTGGGCAACCTCGAGCGCGTGGTGGATTTTTCCACGTCTGAGGTCTTCGGTGCCCACGCCTATAACGTCACCGAGGGGGACGTGACGACCCTTGGTGCGGTGGGGGAGGCACGCTGGACCTACGCCGTGAGTAAGCTGGCCACCGAGCATCTGGCTTTCAATTTTCACAAGCAATACGGTCTTCCCACCGCTGCCATTCGCCCCTTCAACATCTATGGGCCGAGGCAGGTGGGGGAGGGCGCGATTCATCACTTCATCGTGCGCGCTCTGCGCGGCGAAGCGCTGAGGGTGCACAACGATGGCAGCCAGATCCGTGCGTGGTGTTATATCGACGATATCGTGAAAGGCACTCTCTCGGTGTTGGAGGAGCCTGAGGCCGTGGGCCACTCCTTCAATATTGGCAACCCGCGTTCGACGCTGACGATCTTCAACCTCGCGCGCGAGGTGGTGCGGCTCTCGGGCTCCACGTCCTCCGTGGAGTTCGTGAACTGGCCCTACGCCGATGTTGAGCTGCGCATCCCCAACATCTCCAAAGCGCGTGAGCTGCTCGCCTTCGAGCCCAAGGTCGACCTAGAAGAGGGCTTGGCTCGGACCATCGAGTGGTACCGCGAGAAGCTTGAGGCGGACGCCGCTGCGGAGGCGACCGATGGAGGCCAGGACGGGGAAGATCAATGATTCGCTTGGCTCGTCCCTTCATCGGCGAGGCCGAGCTGCGCGCGACCCAGCGTGTGCTTGAGGGAGGATGGCTGAGCGGGGGGCCGGAGATTGCAGCCTTCGAGCGTGGTGTATGTGAGCGCGTGGGGGCCGCCCACGCGGTGGCCGTGAGCAGCGGTACCGCAGCGCTAGAGCTGGCCTTGAGGGCGGCGGGCATCGGCCCCAGCGATGAGGTGATCGTGCCAGCGTTCACCTATCTGGCGACCTTGCACGCGGTGAAGCTCGTAGGGGCTGAACCTGTGATCGTCGACGTGCATCGAGAGAGTTGGAATATCGACGTGGAGGCCGTGCAGCTGGCCCGTACGGCGCGCACGCGGGCGGTGATGCCCGTAGACCAATTTGGGCTGCCCGCCGATCTGGAAGCGCTCCGGGCCGCGTGCCCTGGTCTGCTAATCATCGAGGACGCCGCGTGCGCCCTGGGGGCTCGCCGTGGGGAGGCGTGGGTGGGGCAGGGGGTGCCCTTATGCTGCTTTTCTTTTCATCCGCGTAAGGTGATCACCACGGGCGAAGGGGGCATGGTGCTCACGGACGACGAGGCCCTCGCCTCGCGCCTGCGGCAGCTGCGCAATCACGGTCGCGATGATCAGGGGCGCTTTGTCACTGTGAGCGGCAACCATCGGCTCTCGTCGTGGGCTGCGTCTTTGGGGCTTGTTCAGCTGGGTCGCCTCGAAGATTTGGTGGCCAAGCGGGCGCTGCTCGCGGCGCGTTATCACCAGCGCCTCGAGGGGGATCAGCGCCTGGCGTGGCAGCGCAAGCCGGCTGGAGTCACACACACCTACCAGACCTTCGCCGTGTGGCTCTCGGGAGCCAACGCTTCACGTCGTTCCGCCATCATCGCTGCACTGGCGGCAGAGGGCATCGAGGCGGGCATCGCCACCACCAGCGCTAGCACCGAGCTGCCCTATTGCAAACATGCGCGCTGCAACCCAGGGCGCCTGCCCGTGGCGCATGCGTTGGGAGAGAGCGGCTTGGCGTTGCCCCTGCATCCATGCCTCGAGGTGGAGGATGTGGATCGCGTTTGTGACGCTCTGGAGGCCATTCTGGCCAGCTGAGCAAAGACGGAAGGTTGAGGTGGAGGATGGGGAGAAGAATTCTGGCGTGTCTTTTGGGTCTGGGTCTGACCCTCTCTGTCGCCGCTTGCGACGGTTCAGAGACCCTCACGAGTGGTCACCCTGGTTGGAGTAACCCCGCTTGCAGCCAATGCCACTCACTACCGGTGGAAGACCACAGCCAAACGCGGCCTCCTCAATGCGCCGAATGCCATGGGGGCAACGGAGCGTGCGACCCCATGGCGAGCACACGCCCACACACCCTCGAAGAGAGCTGTGGCGATTGTCATGGGGAGCAGCACGGGTTCAGCGCCGCGAGCGATTGTGTGTCTTGTCATTTTGCATCGGAGGGGCTGCGAAGCTGTCTTTGAGGGTAGTGTTCACAGCAGAGCTACAGGGTGACGCCACCCTGGTCTGCGTCATGACGAGCAGCATAGGCTGCCCCTGAGGGCAACGGTCACCCGTCGCTAGCGCTGGCTGCCTTTTCTGACGGCGCCACGACCTCGTCCACTGTGGAGAGCACGCCGCGTTTTTCGAGTTCTTCCACCAGGCCTTCACGGACCATCATGCAGCCGTCCAGGAACTTGGGATTGGCGATGCGATAGAAGATCGAGCGCCCCTGCCGTCGGGTTAGAAGCATGCCCTGCTGACGCATGATGCGTAGGTGTTGCGAGATATTGGGCAGGCTGCAGCCGACGATCTCCGCGAGGTTGCTCACCGTCTTTTCGCCCTCTTGCAGTGACCACATGATGCGCAGCCGTTTGGGATCAGAAAAAACCCGGCAGAAAGCGGCGTGTAACTGAAAAATGTCGTCCATGACCCGTCCTAACGAACCCCCCGGTCCCCTATGAAGTCACCAGTTGCTTTACAGTGTGTCTATAGAATTGCCGGAGTCAAGCCTTGGGGCCGAAGGAGATGATCAGATATCCACCCGACTTTTCGTCCTTCTGCAGCTCGAGCAATCCTTGTTGTTGTGCGTCTTCGAGCAACGCCGTGAATGTCGCGTAGCCGTGAAAGGTCTCGGAAAAAGAGGGACGCTTACGTTTGAGGGTTTGCTTCACCATGGAGCCCCAGAGGTTTCCGTCCCGCTCTTCGAAGAGCGCCTCCACCGTGTCGAGCACCAACTCGACGGCTTGTTCACGAAGTTCAACAAGCTCGGCCTCAGAGGCTTCGAGGGGGCGCTTGGCCTTTGGGCTGGGGCCACGGGATTGCTGGGTTGAACCTTTGGCGCCGTGGGTGCCCTCTTTAGGGGCTTCTTTTGGGCTCTCCTTGGGAGCCGCCTCCTTGGGAGCCGCCTCCTTGGGAGCCTCCCTGCGCGGTGTGCTCTTGGTGCTCTTGCCCTTGCGTTTGCTGCCCTTCTTCTTCTTGCGCACCAAGTCGTCGTAGTAGATGAACTCATCGCAGTTATCGATGAGGAGGTCACTCGTGGAGTTTCTTACACCTAGCCCGATGACGCGTTTTGCGTTTTCACGCAGCTTGCTGACGAGGGGCGAAAAGTCACTGTCTCCAGAGAGCACAACGAAGGTGTTCACATGAGCCTTCGTGTAGCAGAGGTCGAGGGCGTCCACCACGAGGCGAATATCTGCGGAGTTCTTCCCTGAATAGGACACGTGGGGGATTTCGATCAGCTCGAAGGATGCCTCGTGTAGCCCGCGCTTATGGCCCTTGTAGCGATCCCAGTCCGCGTAGGCCTTCTTGACGACGATATTCCCCTTGTCGAGCAGGCGCTCGAGGATGAGGTGAATGTCGAACTCATAGTCCGCGTCGCGCGCGCCAATGGCGATATTTTCGAAGTCACAAAAGATGGCTAAATTTGGTGCGTCTTCCATTGAATCTCTCTTTGGGTCTAGGCCATCTCCGAGCGGAGAAGACCGAGCACAATGCGCCGCTTCTCATGGTAGAGAGGCGCGTAGATTGGGTCTGTTCTCACGTCAGCGAGGGAGCGGCCGAGGGCGCGGACCTCTAGTTGCATCAGCCGCGCCAGCGTTAGGTCGCCGATGGGGAGCCCCATATCATCGACGAAATCTTCAGGGAGCACCTTCCGGATATCCTTGAGGCCCAGCACGTAGTCCTCGAGGTCGTTGGGCAGCGCCGCTTGGAGTTCGTCGTTGGGCAGCAATCGGCGAAAGTTGTTGATGTCGACCAATTTCACCAGGCCATAGCGATCGAGCACCAGGTTGCCCTTGCCGGCTAGGTCGGGGAGGATGCTCAGGGCCGAGAGCATATCTCGTACGTCACGGATGAAGCGCTCAAGGCTGCGGAGACTGTGGGAGGTGGCGAGTCGAGCGGTGTTGTCGCGCAAGTCCATTGTGGGCCGCACGCGACGCTGCAGCGAGTAATAACGAAAGTTCCCCTCCAGGTCGAGGTCGGGGAAGGGCGTTGTGTCGGGAATGAAGGCACCGATAAAGCTCTCGATAGCTTCGATATCGTGCAGCTCTTGCTCTGTGACGTTGGAGAGTTCATGTCCAGCGGCCAGCACTTTTCGCCCCGAGCTGCCGTGCTCGGCGATCAACTTGGCCTCGGTGCGTCGGGGCACGCGGATCACCGTCTGCTCGTCCACCATGGGGTAGACTTCCATGCGCGCACCAGCGCCAAGGAGCTTGCCTGTGCACTCCGTGGCCCGACTGCGCGCCACCTGAGGTGGGAGCGTGGGCGAAAAACGGTAGAGTAGCGGGGGCGCGATCATGTTTTCACTTGTACTCTACGCGCCAGAGGTCGCATTCCAGAGGTCGCATTCCGTAAGGTAGCCTACATGTGCATTGTAGGCTCCCTAGGAGCTGCGTCAAGTATCGGTCGTCATACCGCTCAGCAATAGCCCTTGATGATCAATAACGCGAGCGCTACCACCGCTCCCACCAGCGCTAGCTTGCCCCAGATGGCACCCTCGCCGGCGTGCGCTTGATCTTGGTGGGTTTGCTGCACTGCCTGGCGTGCACGGGCGATGGTCTCCCCATCGGCGTGATCGAGGCTGACCATGAAGGTGATGTGGTCGGCGAGCTCCTCATAGCGGTCGAGTTCTCTCAGCAAACGAGCGACGGCCGTGAGCGCTTTGCGGTGGAGAGGATCGATGGCCAAGACGCGTTGGGCGGCCTCGAGGGCGCGCTCAGGATCCTGGTCCACCTCGGCTCGAGCCACGAGCAGCTCGACCTCAGGGCTTGGGAGGAGCTCTTCCAGCAGCTCCACCAGCTCTTCAGGGGCGGTGATGGTGTCGGGATCGTCACCTTCC
>JAFCZD010000414.1 GCA_019314525.1 Deltaproteobacteria bacterium | reverse complement strand
GCGGCACCGAGACTGTCATGGGGCCATTCCTGCTGCCATCAACTCTTCTTCAGATCCTGCTGAGAAGAGGCTGAAGAGATCCCACCGGCCCTCGTCTAGAAGGAGGCTATGAAAACGACGACACTTATTCTCGCACTCTTCGGATTGCCCACCTTCACAGCCTGCGGTGACGAGGGATTTCCTCCAACGGGGCTCTACGAACAGCGTGTTATCAACGACACGAGCGACTGCGAAAGGTTGCTACCAGCGGTTGACAACAAGCTTGCATTGCTCTTCGCATTGGGGGACTCGCTCTCGGTTCCCGTTCTTCACATGAGCTACATCGCAAACTACCTCCTCGACAGAGAGAAGGGATGGGAGTGGTTTGCTCCACGAATCGAAGTATCCAGAGAGGGCTTCGCGAGCTGTGACTCGGCTTGGCGTGCGATCAGGGTCCAGGCAACGAGGGTCTCTGATAGCCGGGTCGATATCGCCTACACAGAGGATTGGACGGTGGAAGGGCTATGCCCCATGCCCTATGCACAGCCCCGGGCCTGTTCGATCAGGCGCACCGTCTCGTTCACGCTACTGCACCGCTGTGAAGGAGACGAGCCCACCGATGACGCCGCCTGTGCCAGACACATAGCCGATCCCTTCACGAGCGAGCGCTTCTCAGGGCGCCTTGCCCAACCCGATCTGCTCGAAGAAGAGCGTGGTGAGCATGGTGGCCATGTCGCGATTTTCTTTCTTGCGGAAACCATGACCTTCGTTCAACCCCAACAGGTACCAGACCTTACGCCCACCCTTGCGCATGGCGCTGACGATCTGCTCGGCCTCGCTGCGTGGCACCCGCGGATCGTTGGCCCCCTGAATCACGAAGAGCGGTGAGTTGATCTTGTCGATGTGGTTCAGCGGCGCGATGCGCTCGAAGAACGCCTTCACCTTGGGGTCGCGCTCATCTCCGTATTCGGCGCGTCGCAGGTCTCGTCGGTAGGCTTTGGTGTTCTGCAAGAAGGAGGTGAAGTTGCTGATGCCCACCCAGTCTACGCCAGCGAGCAGGCGCTGGTCGTAATGCATCAACGAGGAGAGCACCATATAGCCGCCATAGGAGCCGCCGTAGACCACGACCTTTTTGGCATCGAGCTCCTTCTGTTTGCCCACCCAATCAAGGAGCGCGCCGATATCCTTGACCGAGTCCTCGCGCTTGTAGACGTTGTCCAGCAAGAGGTAGGACTTGCCGTAGCCATCGCTCCCACGCACGTTGGGCGCGATCACAGCAACACCCATCTCCATCAGCAGATAGTGGATCAAGGCGCGAAAGTAGGGGCGGAACTGCCCCTCCGGGCCTCCGTGAATGTAGACCATCACGGGGTGGGGACCTTCGCCTGGAGGTTTGTAGTAAAAAGCGGGCAGCTGCCGCTTGTCGAAGGTGGGGTATTTGATCAGCTTGGGGGGGATGAAGAAGTCAGCGTTCAGGCCGCCCACTTCGCTGCGTGTCCACTGCACCAGCTTGCGCCGCTTGGTGTCGTAGCTGTAGGCGTCTCCTGGTGAGGTGGGGCGCTCCAGGGTGAAGCCCAACATCTGGGGGTTCTTCTTCTGGCGTGAAAAACGTAGATGGTGAACCATGCCATCGGGGATCTTGATCTGCTGTAGCTTCTTGTTGCGCGTGTTGAGCAAATAGAGTCGCGAGAGCCCACCTTCGTTGAGCACCACCGCGAGGGTCTTGCCATCCACGGAGAGATCGATGGCTTCGACATTCCAGCGCTGGTCGGCCGTGAGCAGCGAAAGCTTCTTGCTCTTGAGCTCATAGTAGTAGAGCTGTACGAACTCGCCGTTGAGATCTGAGGTGAGGTAAACGCCCTTGCCGTTCTGTGCGAAGCGGGCGTCACGATAGGCTACCTTGGCCACCTTGGCAGCCTTGGCAGCCTTGGCGGGTGTGGTGGGAGAGACGAGGGTTGCCTTGCCGCTGGCGATGTCGAGCACATGGATCTTGCTCTCGTTGATCGAGATGTATTGCTGCAGCAGCAGCTTCTTGCCGTCAGCGGAGAAGTGCAGTGGCGCGAAGTATCCCTTGCCCTTGTAAACGATCTTTCCGGCGTCTTTTCCGCTGCTGAGGTAGATGTCGAAGTCGCGACCGTTGCGTGCGTTGTTGCCGTAGGCGACCTTGCCGCTGCGGGACCACACCGAGGCTAGGGTGCGCGACTTCCCATCGGTGAGACGCTGAGTTTTGCCCACCAAGAGGTCGAGACGATAGAGCTGTGCGTTTTCGGCCCCGCCACGGTCCATGCTCAAGAGCAAGGCACCATCATAGGAGTTGGGCACCCAGCTGGCGTGGCCAACGGGTTCTTGGAAGAACGTGAGCTGTTCCCGTGCACCGAGGGGGGTGCGAACGCGATGGACCTGAACCGTGTTGCCAAAACGGGTACGTATCAGCATGCCCTGGCTACGGTGGTCCCAATCAGCAAAGGAGGTGCGCCGCACGTTGAGATACTGACCCATTCGTTCTTGGATCCGTGGCGGAAGCTTGGGGATGCCGTCCAGTACTAACGCACCGATTTTCCGTTGGTCTCCCTTTGTTGCCGTCGCGACCTGCTTGGTTTGTGAGTTGGGGCACTGGGGTGGTACTGCAGGGCGTGTGCACGAACAGAGGGTGAGGCCAAGGAGCGCCATCACAGAGCGTGACATTTGCTATCCTCCCAAGGGCGCCAGATCGTGGCGCAAAAGAAGCTGGATGAAGCGGCGACGTTAGCCTGTTGGTGTCGTGGACGCAACGCAGACGACGTTGGCAGGTGTGATGCCAGCGGCTAAAGGTGACAAGAAGGTTCGCTGGCACTCACACGTCCCACTCTGCTGGCTGCGCTTGGCCTCACGATCGATACATTGGACCGCAGACGACGTTGGCAGGGCATGGATCGCGGACAATTTGTGGTGTTCTGTCTGGTTGCAGGTGATGCCTCCTTGTGCACGGATCGGCGCCTCGGATCGTTGTTTTTTCTGGGTATTTCGCTTGCTCGCGACATCGGCACGGATCTCGCAACGCTCTCGGTCGCCCTACCCAACACCGAAAGGGGGCTGCTGTGCTGAGATTATGTGTGCTGTGTTTTGTCACGTCATCCCTCACGGGCTGTGTGTCCGGTTTGCTCTCCGAGAACGAGAGGAGCGTCCCGCTGCTGCCTTCTACAGCCGACGCTGGAGTGCTTCCCGGTGCTGACGGTCAAGCTTCTCTGCCGCCCTCCGCTGACAGTGCATTGTCACAGCCTTCCTCCGATGGGGTGGTATCACCTGTGTCCGGGGATGGTCCTGAGGCTCCCAGTGCTGATGCTGCGCCCGCTCCCAAGCCCGATCTGGGGCCTCCAGCGCTACCAGCGAGCTGCGTTGACGGTAAGGCGATTGATCTGAGCGACCCACGGGTTGATCGGCGTTCTAACGTCTTGATCCTCGAGCGCCACTTCGCCGATGGTTCACCCACGGAGCACGAGCTCATCGCGACCTTTGATGACTACAGCCTTTATAAAGGCACCCCGGCGGCTGTTGAAACTTTCGGCGTCAATTGTGTTGGCATCGTGGGCCGAGCGTTTGTGGAGGGCGACAAGCATTGTGAATACAAGACTACCTCCTGCACCAGCGACGCGGACTGCGCCGATGGTGTCTCCTGCAGAGAAACGGATCGACTCGACGCGTCAAGCGTTTCCTTCACAGGGTTTGCCATTGACCTAGAGTTCGAGAAACAGAGCATTGGGCGCTTTTCCAGCACAGCGCCTGGTGCGGTCTTCAGCCCTATTGATGAGTATGTCTATGGAAGCATCGGCAAAGGGGACGCTCATTCGCACTATGATTACGCCTTCTCCTGGTTCTACTCAGGAGTCCTCGCACCTAAAAAAGTGAAGACACGCTCCCCCGATCTCAGCGGTGGCACCACAGTGGGCGATGACGATCTGGTCTTCCAATGGTCGAAGAATAGCTACTATCCAGACTATGAGTCGGATTTGATCTACATCGAGCTGCGCACAGGCCCCAAAGAAACAGCCCGCCGTCTGAAATGCGTGGCCAAAGATGATGGTTGTAAGACGATCCCCGCAGCGGCCATGAAGTGGCTCACAGGTTCGCTGGCCAGTGGCGCTCAGCTGGAAGTGCTGGTCAGCCACCACTTTCCTCTCGCTCAAAGCGACTGGGAGAAGAAGGATATCGATTGGCGCCTGATCTCGGCTGTGGAAGTACGGGGCTCGCTTGCAGTGAAATAGAGGGTCACACGTCTGGGCATCCCACACCCAACACGAGAGGACCCGCCATGCTGAGAGTATGTGTGCTGTGTTTTGTGACGTCGAGCCTGCTCGCTTGTGATGCCAGTCGGTTGCTTCCTGAGGATGCAGGAGAGGTTCTGGCTGATGCTGGCGTGGTGCTGCCACTCGATAGTCGTGTGCCTCTGACACCTCCCTTGGATAGCGCATCCCAAAAGCCATCAGATGGGGCTGTGGGGCCAGAAGATACTGCCATCCTGTCGCCACCTGATCTTTGGCTCCAGCCCCCCTTGGGGAGCTGTGATGACGGGGATCCTGTTGATCTCAGCGATCCACGGCGTGAGCTGCGTTCGGATATCGTGATCATCGAGCGGCACTTCGCGGATGGTTCGCTCACGCAGAGCGAGGTCAGCGCGACCTTCGAGGACTACAGCCTCTACAAAGGCACTCCAGCTGCTACTGAGTCCTTTGGCATCAATTGCGTTGGTATTGTGGGGCCAGCGTTTGTGCCGGGCGCCAAGCACTGCGAGTACAGCACAACAGCCTGCGGGAGTGACGTGGACTGTGGCGACGGGGTCTCGTGTAGGGAGACAGATCGTCTCGATGCAGCGAGCATCTCCTTTCAAGGCCTTGCCATCAGCCCGCTGGAGTTCGACAAGCAGGGCATCGGGCGTTTTCACACCACCGGGCTTGGTCCCGTTTTCAGCCCCATCGCTGAGAGTGTTAGCGGGGTCATCGCAAAAGGGGACGCTCACCCCCACTATGATGAAAATTTCTACTGGTTCTTTTCAGGGGTCCTCGCTCCCAAAGAGGTGAAGGTCCACACTCCCGACCTCAGCGGTGGGACGTTGCTGGGTGATGGCGATCTGGTCTTCCAATGGACGCAGAACAGCTATCACTTAGACTTTGAAGCAGATCTGATCACCATCGAGCTACGTGCCGGACCTTCAGAGGCAGCGCGTCGCCTGCGTTGTGTGGCCAAAGATGATGGTTGCAAGACGATCCCTGCAGCGGCCATGAAATGGTTGACAGGTTCGCTAACAGGTGGCGCGCAGCTGGAAGTGCTGGTTAGTCACCAGTTTCCCCTCACTCAAGATGATTGGAAGAGACGTGACACCGACTGGCGTTTGATCTCCATTGTAGAGACACGCGGAACGTTGTTGGTGAAATAGGCAAGCGACGAGCCAGCGCCGCCTACTGAGGGTAGGCAAGCGACGAGCAACAAAGCCAAGCAGGATGGATGGGTCCCTAGGTGCGGCTGCAGACGCTGACGGTGCGTAACCGAGTCTGCACGTTCCAACGCCCCTTAAGACCCCGAGGCAGGTAAATGGAGACGCCAGGCCTTAGGTGCAATTCACGGCCATCGGCCAGGTAGATCTCGGCCTCACCAGAGACGACACAGGTGCAATGATCAGTGTCGGACCGCCACTCGAATTCCCCCGGTGCATATTCACGAACATCAAGAGAGCTTCGCCGGGTCTGGTGCAACGTCGAGCAACTGACATCCAGTTCGCCACAGGTCGTGGAAGGAGCGGGGGAGAGGGCTAAGCGTTCCAGACAGCGCAGAGGTGTCAAACGTATCTCCTCGACTCGTCGGCAACAGCGAATAACAACCTCACTTGAGTGTTGTATCCATCCGAAAACCTTAAGTTCTGAAAGCGTCTGAGGTTGTGGAGCATAGCACTCCGATCGTCAAGCAAGGAGGATGTTAAATGTTTAGAATACAAGAAGAAGTTTCTTTTGCGATCAA
>JAFCZD010001022.1 GCA_019314525.1 Deltaproteobacteria bacterium | reverse complement strand
CGACGTCCTGGTTCAAGTTGAGCAACCGGCTCCGGACACCACTGCCCCCCAGGTGCAGATCCTCAGCCCCACCGCCAACGCCACCGTCAACGGCCTCTTGGTGCTATCGGCCCAAGTCGTCGATGATGGCGAAGTCGTCGCCGTTGTGCTGCGCGTCGACGCTGCGGATGTAAGCTCTCTGCAGCAGGGGCCTTACGACTTCCAGGTACCGCTCTCGCCTGGCACCCACATGATCCAGGTGGTCGCCCGCGACGCCGCCAGCAACGAGGGCCAGGCCAGCGTCAGCGTGTTCTCCTCTAGCACGACCCTCACGGGCCCTGGGGGCACACCTGACCCTGTGACGGTCAACGGCAGCTGCAGCGTCGGCGGCCCTGCGGGGGGCTTCGGCCTGCCGCTCTTGCTCTTGGCGCTAGGGCTCTTTCGGCGCCGCTCGTCCTTAGGGTGACCCAACCATCTTGAAGGCCTTCACGGTGCTCATTCGCAATGACGTGATCGTCGGTTGACACGTCCCTTAGGCGAGATGTTGTTGCCAACGCAACACCGCGTTACTTTGAAGAGATGACTTCACGAGTAGGCTGCTTGGCTGCCATGGGGCTACTGCTCTTTGGCATGGCTTGTTCCAGAGCAGGTTTTGGTGACAGCGACGCGACGCCCACAAGCGACAGCGTACCCACAGGTGACAGCGACGCGGCATCCGCAAGCGACAGCGACGCAAACGGAAATCTCTCCCCCTATGTGCAGGTGACGGTGGATCCCCTAACGTCCAGCGACCGAGCCGGTTGGCTGGTGCGAATCGAGGGAACCTGTGAACGTGACGGCGACACGATCACCCTTCGCTCCATGGACCTTTCAGCCTCAGCGCAAACAGAGTGCCTGAGTTCTGCCTGGCGAGTGTACCTCGTTTCATCTCTGATTGTGGGTCAGCACACGCTCCAAGTGGAGGCTGAAGGCCCGGACAGACCCAAGGGGGCCACCTCTTGGGACCTCTCCAAGATCAGCGCGACCTGTGACTCACCACAGAATCGAATCGCGACAGCTGCCGAGGGATTCGCAGGAGGAACGGGAGACCGCGTAGAGCCCTACGTGATCTGTACACCCATGCAACTCGATGAAGTGCGCAACGCTGGTGCCAGCCATTTCCGACTCAACAACGACATCTATTTCACCTATCCAGATACGAACGGCGATCTTTCCATCGATGCCATGGACCGTGACTATACGACCAGCCCCGGATGGCAACCTATCAATGCGCTGAAGGGATCGTTGCATGGGCATCATTTCACCCTTCGAGATCTCTTCATCGACAGGGCTGCAGATGATGGGATTGGGCTCTTCGGCCTGGCTCTCACTCAACGAGAGGGTCTTTACGTTTGGGACCTGAACCTTCGAGACGTTTCTGTCAGAGGCAAGGCCAAGGTCGGAGCGCTCATCGGCGCCGGCGGCATCGCTGGAGTGGCGATACGACGGATTCATCTTCGTGGACACATTAGCGTCACAGGAACTACCCGGGTAGGTGGACTCGTGGGCGAGGGGGCGGGCATGCAGATCCGCAAGGTCAGCGTTGCAGGGACTGGCATGGTCAGCGGCGCCAACACTATTGGGGGAGTTGTTGGGCTCTCGAGAGACCTATCGATGGCCCTCAGCGACGTCGCGGTGGTCAGCACAGGTGCCTGCGTTGGTGGCGTTGTGGGTGAGGCCCGCGGACAAGTAGACAGCTGTGCAGCCACAGGTTCTGTGCAAGGGGGAGGGCCCGCAGGCGGTGTGATTGGATGCATCACAACGGGCGCGCTCTGCCAAAACCTGCACTATCATGGTGATGTCAAGGGCGGCGAAGAGGTGGGGGGCATCGTCGGTGAGTTCAACGGTGGCTTTCTGAAAAACGCGTATAGTGAGGGAACAGTCACGGGCACCGTAAAGGTCGGCGGCATTGCGGGACGCTCTGGAACCTCGATCATCTCGAGCACCTTTTCGCTGGCGACGGTCTCTGGAGACGCGACCCATACGGAAGTCGGCCCCATTGTGGGTGACCTTACAGGAGCGCCGCCCGCCTCCAGCCATTATCTCGCTGGCCTGTGCACAAATTCTGGGGACGGTGAATGCAACGTCCTTGGCACGAGCCAAAGCGAGATCGCGTATTTTTTTAGCCCTGAAAACCTTCCCCTCTCGAGTTGGACACGGGTCGGCGATCCTTCCCGTGGCCCTGAACAGACCTGGCTGATGTCGCCCTCTAGCGCGCCCCGTCTGTTTTTTGAAGATCCGGACGCACTGGATACCTTCGTGGCGCCCTTCGCCGGTGAGGGGAGCGAAGAGAGTCCATACCTGATCACGACGTCTGACGACCTTCGTCAAATCGGCACCAATATGCGTTTACTGGACGCCCATTTTCGACTCACAGCGGATATTGATCTGAGCTCGAAAGACTTCTCACCCTTGGCCAGAACAGCCAGCTTTTCAGGGGTCTTTGATGGCAATGG
>JAFCZD010000413.1 GCA_019314525.1 Deltaproteobacteria bacterium | reverse complement strand
AGGTCATCGAAGACCACGCCGGCGTCCGCGCGCAGCCTGACAACATTGGCCTCAGCATCGCCGTGAATCACACCTCCCGAGGGGTGCAGGACCGTGGCCTGCACACCTTCGTCAGCGATCACCAGATTGCTCCCACCCCCCAACAAGAGGGCGGGGTGATGGCTCGCCGCGGTCTCGCGCAGCGCCTCAAGCAGTTCAGCCTCACTCGTGACCTCCAAGAGGCGAGGCGTTGGTCCGCCGATGCCGAGGGTCGTCCATGAAGCGAGGCTTTCGTTGTGGTGCTCGCGTGTGCTCATGGTGGGGGCACGCAGGTTTGCGTGGCAGGACTGCAGACATACTTGCGCGTCGCGCAGTTCTTGCAGAACTCGCCATCGTTGCCACACGCGAAGTTGCTCGTGCCTGATTTGCACTCCAAGCCGAGGCAGCAGCCCGTGAAGCAGTTTGGGCAGCCTCCGATGCAGGTCCGTCGGTATTCATCACATCGTGCGTCGCGAGAGGCGCAGTCTTCACATGTGAGGTTATTGTTACCACAGGCGGTGTCGGAGGTACCCCCAACGCAGATCTGACCGAGGCAGCAGCCGCCAATGCACGCCTCGCAAGCGAGCTCGCATTGATTCACGGCGCCAACCTTCTTGCAGGTGCGCCCCATGGCGGTGCAGTTGACGCAGCTCTGTCCGCCTGAACCACAGGCATCGACGCTGTCCCCCGTGACGCAGGCCGTGCCAGTGCAGCAACCTGCGCAACCGAGGCAGGGGTTCTGCGAGCAGTAGCGGGTGGCGGGATCGCATTTATGGCCCACCAGCGTGCAATCATCGCAGGGCCGACCTGCGCCACCACAGGCCCCATCGGCGAAGCCCACTTCACACTTCCCATCCTTGCAGCAGCCCGTAGGGCACTCACCACAAACACCACCGCCGAGGCATTGGCGGGCGTTGACGTCACACGTCAGTCCAGACCGAGAGCAATCGGTGCAGGCCTGGGCAAGGGCGCCGCAGGCGGTGTCGGTGTTTCCTGAGAGGCAGGTGTTGCCCTGGCAGCAGCCCGTGGCGCAGTTGGGGCAAAGGGGTGGAGGAGCCTTGCAACTCTGGGTGGCGGCATCACAGATTTTTCCTTCGATGACGCAGTTTTGGCAGGGGGCAGCGCCCGACCCGCAAGCGTTGTGCGCCAAGCCTCCCTGGCAGATGCCCACCTCGCAGCAGCCAGTGCAGCTTGGTGTGCACGCCGAGGTGCCGCCACACTGGCCAGCGACGCAGGGTTGGCCCGCAGGACAGACCGAGCAGACAGCGCCTCCCACGCCACAGATGTTGGGAAAGGTGCCGGGGTGGCACTCTTCACCCGTGCAACAGCCCGCGCACGTGCTCGCGCATCCCCCTGGCTTGGAGGCGTCGCAGCCTGGCAGCACTGAGAGTGAGAGGGAGAGCGTCAGGGTGAGCACACGCGCTAGAGAAATATGTTTCGACAGTGGTTTCATCGCCTCAAAGGGTAGCGCGTTGTCTCCCCGGCGAAAAGTCTACGCTTCCCCACGTGGTGATGGCACGATGTGCGGCAGGGAGAAGACTATGTCCAGTTTCCTTGCAAGACTCGAAAAGAAGGCCGATGACGAGAGCGTCGTGAAGCTTTGCGTTGATGGACACCTCGCCTGGTTCGTGGAACGCCCTGATGACCGCGACCCGGAGACACACCCCATGGGCGCGTTCCGCAACGAGGCCGCCGCGCGGGCGTGGGCCGACCGGCATTACCCTGGTGGAGAGTGGACCGCACCCACGAAAGCATAAACTTCGTCATAGGCTTCACAGTTGTGGTGTTTGCGTCACACCCGCTGCCCTCGAGAGACCAGATTTCGGGCCCTTGGGACTCATCTGCATGTTGCATTTGGCAGGCTGGCTGGCACGTGTTTTGCTGTGGAGTACGTGCATGAGTCGTTACGCACCGTTTTTGTCATGTCTCGTGCTCCTTAACGGATGTGGATCTGGCGGTGAAGAGCCTGTTGGACGCATGACATCCCAGCAGGTCTCTGGCTATGTGTTCAGCGCGACCCTCTACGATCGCCCCGTAACCTGCTCCCCTTATGGCTACTCCTGTTACGACACCGAGGGAGGCGTGGAGGGGGACGAGGTGCTCTCCAGCGCTGAGAGGCAGCCATCGTTGATCTTTGGTGAGGCGGGGCTCACGCTCAGTTTTGAGATTCGACGGCGAATGGGGGGCGTGGGGCACCTGGATCTGGAGCTGCCCCTCAACCAGCCATCATCCCAAACCAACGACATCCTTCTTGCCTATGTTGAGACAGGCGAGGACGGGGTGGTCTTCGAGGGGCGGCTGGTGAGCGCCTTTTTGGAGTTGGCGGAGAGCTCGGCCTGCCCCTGCACGAATATCCGCGTCGAGGCGCTCTTTTGGGATGTTGGGCCCGATGGTGTGGAGGGCAGCGCTGATGACCAGGAGCGTCGCATCAACGGCGGCGTGATCGCCGAGGGCGGTGTCAGCTGTCGGGGCAATATCACCTTGCCCCTCGCCGAGGGCTTGCGCGTGGTGGAGATTCCATGTCCGGCGACACCGGGAGGAGGCACCGGCGGTGGCACCATCGACCCTCCTCCGAGCACCGGGGGGGGGAGCACCGGAGGCGGCTGGACCTCGGACGATAGCGCTGAAGTCGCCGAGGCCTGCGCGGCGGGCTGCAACAGCACAGAGGGCTGCGCGAGCAGTGACGAGGGCTGTGGTGAGGACGAGGGATGCGATGACTCTGGTGGCAGCTGTGAGGGAGACCAAGGGTGCGAGGGAGACTCCAGCGGTGGAGGGTGCGAGGGAGACACGTCCGGTGGTTGTGAAGGGGGAGGCTCAGGCAGCTCGTGCAGCGGTGAATCGTGTCGCGTGGTCCGTCGCACTCGGCGTCTGCCCAACGCGACCTTGGTGGCGGTGCTCTTCCTTCTGGGTCTGACGCAGATCTGGCGCCACAGGAGGGTGGGGCGGCGACGACGTCGGCGTTCGAAGAAGGGTGGTGAGGAGAAGACGCTCTAGAAAGACGCTCTACTTGTAGGCAACGAGGTACGAGACCCAGGCGGGGTCGTTTTCAGGATCTGTGGTCAGCGAGAACTCCCCGTCTCCCTCGCCTTCGCCGTTTGTGCCCTCCCAGTAGAGGTCTACCCGCCGAAATCCCGCCTCTTCTAGTAGCTCGCGCACCTCAGGGATGCTCCATAGCCGCCAGTCATAGGTGAAGGCGCGGCGCATTTCGCTCTCGTCCTCAAAGCGGAAGTGGATGTGAAAGCGCACCTCGTGGTCATAAGGGTTGAACGCCTCCTTATGCCAGATGTAGGTGAACTCACCGCAGTCGCGCTCTTCTTCTTCGTGATCGTGGTCCACCACCAAAGAGCCGCCCATGATGTCGAGCACCATCATGCCCTTGTCGGCGAGGTTGGCGTGGGCGGCCTCGAGGTAAGTGCGCAGATCGTCGCGTGTGCGGAAGATGAAGTACGAGAAGTTCTGAGCGGCGAGCACGTCGGCCTTGACGCCGTTCACCGTGCGCACGTCCGTCTGAACGAGAGTGATACGTTGGCGTTGGTCTTCGGTCAGCTCTGAGAGGTTGTGTTCACGTCCCCAATCGAGGGTGGGCGCGTCGAGGTCAACACCCATGGCGGTGCGTTGCCCCTTTTTCCCTTTGACCCACTCGCAACAAACGGCGGCCGTGCCACAGAAGTCTTCCCGCAGCACCTTTGGCGCGTGCTTGAACTCTCTTTTGTAGACGCGCTTGAAGAAGGCGACGTCTGCCTCTGGCACTTGTACCGATTGTTGATAGAGGTCGTGGCGGTCAGCCTTCTCAGCCATGGGCACGCCATTGCTCGTGTCTTGGCGTGCGTTATCTGGCTGGCGTTTCTTTTTCGGTCTGCGTTGGCTGCTCATGATAGCCGCGGAGTATACCGAGGGCGGGCGCGTGTGGAAGCTGTTTTTCAGTGGATGGCAAATCCTTCTTCCACATCCCTCACTCAACATCGGACACCGCCAAGGCACAAGGTTGAGGGTGGGGCGACTGTGATCTTCACGGGTTGGGGACCAACGCCGATTGGTACGAGAGGTGCAGAGAGTCAGCCGGAACATAGCAAACCAACCTGTAAGAAGGGGTGTGGATATGAAATCGGCGAATTCGGTATTTCGACATGGAATGGTTCTGATGATGGCGGGGGCCATCCTGCTGCCCAGCGTTTCTTTCGCTGCGGGCTACCAGGGTAAGTACGTCACCCTCCGGACTCCCAAGTCCATCAACAAATACAAGCCGCGCCATAAGGTGAACATGCCCGCTCACAACGCGGCGTTTCATACCGAGGCCCAAAACTACAAGCGTGCAAATTCCGTTGAGGTCCAACTGCCAAACGGCCAGAAGCTGATGGCTCCTACCCATCTCTTCGGCAAGACCGTCGTTGTGCCCTATTCTGACACCGCAACTGCAAAGGACGCCAAGGGCATTAAACGCCACGGTGAGACCGCATTGAATCAGGTCGTTGGTTCAGGCGAGGTCCTCTTTGCTGTGAAGAATCACCGCAATGGCCACCCAACGCTTCAGATGGCGCAGGGTGTCAACAAAGAGGATATCAAGATTCAGGACTCGCATGCCCAATTCGTGGTCGGCGTCAAGCGTCGTGTGAATGGCAGGAACGTTCGTGGAGCGATGTCCTTCAACAACCCACAGGCATATCCCAACGGCGAGGCTGGTCCTGGTCGTTTTGGTGATGCTACCTACAACTCCATTGTCTTCCGTCCCAAATATCCAGCCTATCTGCTAGGGCGAAAATCAGATGGTCGCGCTGCTCGTCGTGACAATAGCCGCTACCTGGTCCGCGCGTTCAACAACAACATTCGCACCATGCTGCTCGGTTTCAACGCCGTCACCAAATTCCCAGGTGACTACAACGGTGGTGATCCTCTCAGCTCCTTCAACCCCAAAAGGGTCAAAGAGGCCACGCGCCACATGATCAACGCCATCGCGGGCACCGGCCAGGACAAGGCCAAGGCTGAGGCATATTTCGCCAACCAGGACAACCAGGTCTACTGTGCCGAGCTTGGCTATGTCTCCGCGAGCGCTGCCGTGCATGTACCCCTCAACCGCGCGGGCGTGGTTGAAGGCTTGGGCATCTCTGAGCAGACATGGACCGCATTCAAGACCGCGGTCAAGTCGCTCACGTCAAGGCTGCGTTGGCTCCTAAGGCCCTCAAGCCCATGTGGAAATATGCTCCAGAAGACGTGCAGCAAACTGAGTCGAAGAAGATGGCGTTCAAGTCCATGACCTCAGCAGATATGGTTGCTGGCTTCCTGCGTCTGCACGTGGGTCGCAAGGCGCTTGGCGAGCAGCATGGAGCGGCCATCGAAGGCCAACTCCTAAAAGCCATGAAACCTGCGCTGATGCAAATGGCTGAGCTTGATCAGTTCGAGGCCAACGATCCTCGCGCCATCGCTTTTGAGCAGATGTTTGGGAAGATTCAACAGACGGTGGCAACTCCCCACGCCAACTATAATGCTTTCCGCAAGGCTTTGAAGCCGCTGATGGTGACTGCTCGCAAGGCGACTGGTCCCCAGGTGGGCGGCCGGCCAGGTGAGCGCCTCTTCGCACCACCACACCTCTACCACCTGATGGCCACGGGCTTTGGCAAGGGTGAGGGCATGCTTGAGATGGAGTACGCCTTCAACCAGGTGCATTGGAGCCAGACAGAGCAGGCGTCAAACCGCTAGCACGCCTCAGTATTTGTTCGATTTGCGCCCGTCACCTTTGTGGTGGCGGGCGCTTTTTTGTGGGTGGTGTGTCTAGCAGGACTTTCTAAGCCCAGCTTCCCCTCAAGTACGCTATCGTTTCGCCCTGAGGAATGAATGATGAAGTGCACCGAAAAGGCCGAGCGGATCGCCGCGATCTTGGACGATCTCTACCCGCAGCCGCCGATCCCGCTGATTCACAACGACCCCTTCACGCTCTTGATCTCTGTGCTGCTCTCAGCGCAGACCACCGACAAGAAGGTCAATGAGGTGGTGCCCGCGCTCTTCGCCCTCGGCCCCACGCCCGCCGCCATGGCGGAGCTAGAGGTGGAGACCATCCTCGAGAAGATCCGCACGGTGGGGCTGGCGCCGACCAAAGCTCGTAACATAAGGCGCCTCAGTGAGCTGCTGCTCGAGCGCCACGATGGCGTGGTGCCTGCGGACTTCACGGCGTTGGAGGCGCTCCCGGGGGTGGGTCATAAGACTGCCTCGGTGGTGATGAGCCAGGGTTTTGGCGTGCCTGCCTTCCCTGTGGATACGCATATCCACCGGCTGGCCACACGTTGGGGCCTGTCCAATGGCAAGAACGTTGACCAGACGGAAAAAGACCTCAAGGTGCTCTTTCCCCGTGAGAGTTGGAATAGGGCACACCTCCAGATTATCTATTTTGGCCGTGAACATTGCCCCGCGCGTCGTCATGATCTCGACGCCTGCGCCATCTGCGGTTGGGCCGCCAGCGACGCGCGCAAGGCAGAGGAGGCTCAGCCCAGAGCCCCAAAGAAGAAGCGCTGACGTTATTCGTCAGTCCCGTTCAACGAGAGTGTATCGAAGAATGAGCGACCAACCCCAAAGCATCAGAGACCTCAGCGAGGTCGAGCTGATCGCGCGGCTTTTCTCTGACTACGCGCCACAAGACCCGGCGGTGGTTGTTGGCATCGGTGACGACGCGTCCATCCGGCGCGGCCGCCCTGGATGGCTCGAGTTGGTCACCACCGACGTGCTCGTAGAAGACACCCACTTTCGTTGGAGCGCTGAGCACGTGCACGCCCAGGCCTTGGGTCACAAGGCGCTCGCGGTGAACATCTCCGACATCGCCGCTATGGGTGGTGCGCCGCATTCGGCCTATGTGGGGCTCGCGGTGCCCGGCTCGCTGGAGGTCTCTTCTGTGGAGGCCCTCGTCGATGGCATGCGCTGCTGCGCACGTCACTATGGTGTCGACATTCTCGGTGGCGATACGGTGGCGGCGGAACAGCTGACGCTCGCGGTGACCTTGGTGGGGGAGGTGGAGGAAGGCTGTGCGATCAGGCGTGATGGCGCGCGACCTGGCGACGAGATCTTCGTGACGGGATATTTGGGCGATAGCGCTGCTGGGCTCCACGAGCTCGAAGGGGGCCAGACGTCCACCTTCAGCGACCTCGTGCAGAGGCACCAGCGCCCAGAGCCACGCGTCGCGTGGGGCCGCGTCATCGCGACCAGCGGTCTCGCCCACGCCATGCTCGACCTCAGCGACGGCTTGAGCAGTGATTTGCCGCGGATTTGTCAGGCCAGCAACGTGGGCGCTGTGGTGGACGTTAGCGCGTTGCCCATGAGCGTAGACCTGCGAAGCTTCTGTCGCGAGAAGAAGCTGGCACCCGACGCCATGGCGCTGCATGGGGGGGAAGACTACGAACTTCTAGTGGTTGGAGACGCTGCGCTGGCTGAGCTCGTGCCACCTCCAGGAACAAGCCGGCTGACTCGCATCGGCACCATTGTCGCTGAGCCTGGCGTCTGGCAGCGTCACGGCCTCGGGGGGGCGTTGACACCCTTGGCAAGCCAAGGGTGGCGCCACTTCGGATGAGCGGGCGTGGGAAACCATCTAGCGCGTCACCGTCGGCAACACCAAGCTCACCGATGACTCTGCCTCGTTGGCAGTGACGATGAAGCCGAAGTCGGAGCTTGCGGCGATGCCTTCGGTGCCCACGCTGCTTTCAGTCTCGGTCGTGGCTTGTTCGTCAGCGCCGACCTTGATCGTTTGCACGAAGGTCACGCTTTGAGGGACGGTGACGTTCCAGATCCCCACCGCACCAGAGGCCTTGAGGCTGAATGCGACATAGCTTTGTTCCTCCCAACGCATGGCTGTTACGGAGTCAGGGCGAAAGAGCGGCCCCCAGCTGCCGTCACGCGGATACGCCGCGGGGATATCGCTGGCGTTGATCTCAACGGCGGAGGTGATCGCTCCGCTCCCATCGAGAAGATAGAACATATCATTGCCTTCACCGGCGATGACAAAGTGCTCCTTGCCCTCGCCGTCCACCACGAGGGCGACGCCATCGGGCCAGGCGTCCTGCCCAATGCTGTTTTGCGGAAGCTTGACGATGACTTCGGCGTTAGCGTCCGTGGGTGCTTCGAGGGGCAAGAGCGCGCTGAGGCGAAAGAGGGCGACCTCGTTGGAATCTTGAAGGGTGACGGCAAAGAGATCGCCCTTTGCAGAGAAGGCAACGTACTCGGGCTCGCGTTTGTCCTCACCCGTCATCAGCACGCGCTTGAGCTCTTTGGCCTGTGCAGGCCCCTCTGAGACGTCGACGATGCTGATGGAGGGCGGATCAATGGCGGCTACCTGCTCACATTTTCCCCATACGACATCGCGCTCGTTGGCGCTGAGCACGGTCTTGCCATCAGGGGATATGGCCACAGCGTCAGGCATCGGCCCTACAGGTATTTGCGCCAGGAGCGCACCGAATTGCGCGTCGTCGCTGATGTCGATGAAGACGAGCTCGCCCCCGCAGGCCGTTGTTTCTCCCGCCGCGTTCTTCTCGATGAGCGTGCGCGTGGCCACGGCCCAGCTTCCGTCGGCGCTAACGTCCACATGGGTTAGCTCGCTCTCACTGGGGTCTTCGGGAAAGAGCGCGCGCGAGCGGACCTCGGAGAGGCCCTCGGTGCCGATCTGCAGCAGCGTGATGCGCCGCGCCTTGGAGGAGACGAG
>JAFCZD010000078.1 GCA_019314525.1 Deltaproteobacteria bacterium | reverse complement strand
AGGAATGAACGACCTCAGTGGGAATGACGCTGCCAGAGTCCACCGTGGAATCAGGCCCGAGGTCCATGGTGGAATCCACCGTCGTGTCGGGGCCCAGGTCGACGGTGGAGTCGATCGTTGAATCAGGGCCCACGTCGATCGTTGAATCAGGGCCCACGTCGATCGTTGAATCAGGGCCCACGTCGATCGTTGAATCAGGGCCCACGTCGATCGTTGAATCAGCGTGTATGTCGATCGTTGAATCGGTGTGCATGTCGTTCTTTGAATCAGAGTTATCTGTCGACGGCGTTGAATCAACCCTCAGGTCGGGCTGGACCCAAATCGTGGTGGAGCTATCTGGAGCTTGCACTAAACCACCATCCGAGGGCGCGGAGGTGAGCCGAGCACATCCACTTTGGAGCATCGCCACCAACATGATCGTCACCGACGTGGACAACCCACGAGCAGCAATGTGGGAATTTAAACGATTCAGAAGACGCGACATTCTCCAATTATGACATAGGCCCTGCTTATTGTCTGAGCTTTTACGGTAAGCTTTCTTACAGCCATACGCGCTGGGGGGTGGCATGCTGCTCTTACGACTTAACCACGAGGATACACCATGAGCGCCCTTGCGCCCGCCCCCTGCCCTGCCTTCTTGCTTGGCGTTAACTACTGGTCTCGCTCTGGCGGACCACGCATGTGGGAGGCGCCCCGCTTTGATGTGCCACGCATCCGCGCTGAGCTGCTTCAAATGGCCGCTGTCGGGCTCAACACCTGTCGAAGCTTTGCTTTCATTCCAACCTTCGTTGGTGAGCAAGGTGTCATCGATGAAGCTTCCCTTGAGCGCCTTAGTCGGTTCCTCGACCTCTGCACAGACGCGGGCATGGCGACCATCCCCTCTTTTCTGGTGGGGCATATGTCCGGCGAAAACTATAACTTCCCCGGCCAAGGTGATCGTAGCCCCTACACCGATCCAGAGCTATTGGAGTGGCAAGAGGCCCTCATCGCCGCGGTGACACGACGTTGCGCCGGACACCCCGCGGTGATCGCCTACTTGGCCAGCAATGAGATGCCCTATTGGGGTGGGCGAGGCGCCGTGCCTCAAGTGCTCGCGTGGGCATGCCACATCCGCGCAGCCGTGCGAGCTCACGATCCGGACCGACCTTTCGGCCTCGGAGATGGCGTGATGAACCTCGACGGCGGACAGAACGGCTTCGATGTGCCCGTCCTGGGGCCCGTGGTCGATTTCCTTGGCCCCCACACCTATTACAGCGACGCTGACGACTATCGCCAGGCCCTCAACAGCGAGTATTGCGTCAGGAGCCTGACGTACAGGAGGCAGCCCATCCTCTTCGAAGAGTTTGGCTGCTCATCAACTCAGGTAAGCGAGGACAACCAAGCCCTCTACTACCGTGAGGTGATTCACGGCTGCCTCTCCACGGGCTGCGCAGGAGCGCTGGCGTGGTGTTTTTCAGACTTCGATCTAGAAGAGGCAGCGCCCTACAGCCATCATGCTTTCGAGCTTGGCTTCGGCATCACCCGCGCTGACGGCGGCGAGAAACCCGTTTGTGGCGAGCTGCGCGCAATCCGGCGACTGTCAGACAAGCTGGCCTCGCCCGTGGAGACACCCCCCATACGGGCAGCGATCATCGTGCCCTCGTATTTCAACACCCAATACCCTTTTTGCCGTGAGGACCGCGCTCGCATGCGGCGAGTCCTGCTGCAAGCCTACACGCTCTGCGTCAAGGCCGGCATCGAGGCCGAGCTCGTGCCCGAGAGGGAAGACTTTGCCCGCTACACGCTCTTGCTCGCGCCTGCCACCCAGAAGCTGCTGGCGCCAACGTGGGGGCGGATCCTCGCGCACGTGGAGGCTGGAGCAACCTTCTACTGGTCGTATTTTGGCGGTGACGCCCCCTTCCATCAGGGGGCGTGGTGTCAGAACTTCGAGGCTCTCACAGGCGTTCGTCACCAGCTACGCTATGGTTGCTTTGACCTACCAGACTCCGAGCTGCACATACATGGTGAGGGGCTCTCGTTGCACCTCTCAACGCGGGCTGGAGACTCCAAACCCTACCCTCGTGCATTTCTGCCAGTCGATCCCCTTGGCGATAACGTCACGCAGGTCATCGCCCGTGACGCCAAAGGGCGCCCTGCCCTAACCTGCGCACGCCGTGGCGCCGGACAGGTATTCTTCGCGGCCTACCCCCTCGAGTATTATTTGGCGCAGCTCCCACGCATCAACGAGGACGATGGCAGCGAGTCCCTCTACAAGCTCCTCGCCCAAGCAAGCGGGCTTGTTCTGCCGGTGATCGCTGAGAGTCCGCTGGTCCAGGCTCGCGTCGCCACATGTGCTGGTCGCCCCTTGCTCTGGCTCTTCAACCGTTCATGGCGAGAGGTCGCCTGCGTGGTGGATGCGCCCACCGGGACGCCGCTGATAGGAGACGCGATGCCCTTAAAGGAAGGGCGCCATGAGCTGAGTCTGTCATCCAAAGAAGTGCAAGTTTATCAGCTCGCGGAGAGCCCGAGAACTTAAAGGGATCCAGATTTGGCCGCTACTCGTAGGTCACCGAGCGCTCAAACTCCTCGGGGTTGGAGGCTGAACTCTTGGCGACCTCGAGCTTGAGCTGACCGCTCTGATAGAGCTCCAGCAGGTGCTGGTCGAAGGTCTGCATGCCGTAGAGGTCTCTCCCTTGCCGCATCACGTTCACCAAATCTCCAAGGCGATCACCGCGGCGAATATACTCACGCACGGTGCGTGTTGCGCGAAGGATCTCCACAGCCGGAAGCAGCGCCAATCCACTCTTGTTAACCAGCAAACGGAGGGAGACCACGGCTGTCAAACAGTCGGCGAGGCGCACCCGCGCGGAGTCTCGAGCCTCCGCAGGGAACATACTGGTGAAGCGATCCACGGTACGCATCACGTCGGTGGTGTGGATCGCGCTGATCACCAAATGCCCCGTCTCGGCGGCCTTGAGGCAGGTTTCGGCGGTCTCCTGCTCACGGACCTCACCCACCATGATCACGTCGGGATCCTGACGCAGCGCGGCCACCAGGCCATCTTGATAGCTGGCGGTGTCGCTGCCAACCTCGCGCTGGGTGATGATCGCCTTCCCATGAGCAAAGAGAAATTCGATGGGATCCTCGATGGTGACGACATGAGCGTGGCGGGTCTCGTTGATGTATTTAAGCATGGCAGCCACTGTGGTGGATTTTCCCATGCCTGTGGCGCCCGTAACGAGCACCAGACCCCGTCGTGAACCCACGATATCGCTGAGCACCGCAGGCAAATTGAGGGCCTCGAAGCTGCGCACCTCATAAGGGATCACACGGATTACGATGCCCACCGACCCCCGTTGGTTGAAGATGTGAACACGGAACCGTCCCACCCCCGGGATGCTGTAGCTCAGGTCGCGCTCTCGCAGCATTTGGCTGGAATCCCACTCAGGTTGCTGGAAAAGCACCCGCGCAATATCTTGCGTGTCCTCGGGGGTCATGGGCGCATACTTCGCCGCCATCAGATCACCTTTGACGCGGTAATGCGGCCGGTGACCTACAGCAAAGTGAACATCGGAAACGCCGCGCTGGATGCCGAACGTCAAGAGCTTATGCAACTGTTCTTTATCCAACGAGACCTCCCATCCGCTACAAGTCTAGATAACGTCAGCGGAAATGATGAATCTGGCGCTCTGATCATCCCCAAGGCGACCCTACCATAAAAGTTCTGCATGAGCGTAGCCCCGCCGAGCCCTTGTGTTAGACCTTACCTATGGACGTCCACTTTCCTTTCTCTCCAACAAGCTCGAGTCCAGATTGCTGTTTCTGCTGAACCGTATTAGGTAGCGACCTTATGGATTCTCTCCAACAAGCCATGTCACAAGGCGCAGGGTGGGCCTTCCTCACCGTCTTCGGTGCCGGGATCGCCACCAGCCTCACGCCTTGCGTTTATCCGATGATCCCCATCACCGTGAGCATCTTCGGCGCCAAAGAGGCGCGCAGCCGCATGTCGGCCTTCCTGCTTGCGACCTTCTATGTCCTAGGCATCGCGGTGATGTACACAGGCCTCGGCGTGCTCGCGTCTCTTGGTGGATGGGCGGCAGGCGGAATCTTGGGTTCCCCCTATTTCGTCGTGCCCCTGGCGATCTTCTTCGTTGTGATGGCCAGCTCGATGTTTGGCTTCTGGGAGATTCGCCTGCCCATGGCGCTGCAAAACCGTATGTCGCAGGTGGGCGGCAAGGGCTTTCGCGGCGCCTTCGCCATGGGCCTGGTGGGCGGGGTCCTCATCGCCCCCTGCACCGGCCCCGTACTCGCCGGCCTGCTAGCATACGTCGCCACCACAGGAAGCTTGGTGATGGGCGCCGGGCTGCTCTTCACCTACGCCCTGGGTATTGGTGTGCTCTTCTGGATCATCGCCACCTTCGCGGTCTCCATGCCCAAAAACGGGCCTTGGATGGACAGCGTCAAGAGCGTGTTGGGGATCGCGCTCCTGGCAGCAGCCCTCTACTACCTGCAACCCGTTGTGCCCCTGCTCTCCCGCTTCACGGCGCCCGCCACATGGTTTCCAGCCACGATGGCCGGACTGATCGTCCTGGGCCTCATCCTGGGCGCCCTGCACCTCTCCTATCTGGGCACCTCGGCGCTCACCAAGATCCGCAAAACCCTGGGCATCCTGGCCATCACCGTGGCGACCTTGGGGCTCATCAACTACGCGCTGACGCCCACAGTTCAGCTGCCTTGGCTCGCCAACGAGGCGCAAGCGCTGAGCCTCGCCAAAGAGCAAAACAAGAGGCTGCTCGTCGATTTTTCCGCCAAGTGGTGTGTGCCCTGCAAAGAAATGGAAGACGAGATCCTCACGCACCCCAAGGTACTGAAGCAGCTGGAGAGCTGGCTCTTGCTCAAGATCGACATCACGGATGACTCCAAGCAGGACCAGGCCCATCAGAAGAAATACCGAGCCGCCGAGCTGCCTCAGATCATCCTTTTGGGGCGGGACGGCAAGGAACAAGGGCGCACGGGAAAAGTGACTGACCCGGAGGTCATGCTCAAGCTGCTGCGTAAGGTGCGCTGACTCAGCGTGTGATCCAGCGCACACCGCGCGTTGTCGCGGCTCCTCACCGCGTCTATACTCCTCAGCATGTCCCGAGTGACCTTTGGTTTCACCTTGGCGCTGGTTGCGCTTGGATCCTGCAAGGAGCGCCTGCCGCCTTCCCCCAGGGTGACTGCGTCGGATCTTCCCGCCATCCGTATCTCCGAATCACGCGAGAAGCTACTCTTCACCTATCGAGACGTGGACACCAGCTTCCAAACCGTCACCAAACTGAAAGAAGTCCCCGAAGCATCTCGAGCCTGGGTGCGCGTCGTTGACCTGGGCATGAAGCCGGGCAAACGCAGAGATCATCGACTGGTCTATGTAGCGGATCTTCGGAAATCCGCCAAGGACGGCAGCTATCCCTATCTCGTTGTCTCACGGCGAGCGTTTGAGACTGCCGCCACGGCCAAGAACGAAGAGCAGACCGCCGCAATGGTAGCAGAAGGAAAAGGGGTGGTGCTCTACTCCACCACCTGGTGTCCTGCGTGTCGGAGTGCCCGAAGCTGGTTGAAGGAAAAGAAGATCCCCTTCGTCGAGAAGGACATCGAAAAGGATAAACGCGCCGCCGCAGAGTTGATGGCCAAGGCGCAAAAAGCAGGGGTCTCCCCTTCGGGAGTCCCCGTGATCGACGTCAACGGAACCCTGGTGCAGGGGTTTGACGCAGCGCGCATCACCGCGCTGCTGGGAGGTAATGGATGAGACGCTTATGGATAGTGATCCCCCTTGCAACGATGCTCCTCGTGGCGCTACCCAGCCGAGCCGACGCGAAGCTCTTCGAGGTCTGGGCAGCGGGTATTGCAGGGGGCGCCTTTGGGGACGGAGACGCGACCTCTGAGCGCGACTTTTACAACTGGGCCAAAGGTGGCGCTGGTGGAATAGAGATCGGCGCAAAGGTGCTCTTCATCTCGGGCTACATCGACTACCTCCGCTTCTTCGGCGGTGACGCCACTGCCAACCTCTTTTCTTTCAACCTAGGCGGTGACTACTCCTTCGGACTGACGGACAGCCTGAGTGTCGTCTTCAGGTTGGTGGGTAGCTTCTATCTAGGGACCCTCGACGACGCGGCGCGTACGGACTCGAGCACAGGCGAGGTCCAAACCCGCGGCATTGGAACACGTGGCGGCGTTGGCCTGCGCTACAGCTTCGCGAAGGTCTTCTCTGTGGGTATCACCCCGCTCGTGGGTTACCATTACTTCTTCGGTGGAGCAGATCAGGACATCACCGACACCGAGCAGAACTCTTCCGGCTACGACTTCCAGGCAATGGGTTATTTCCGCGTGGGGTTGGGTTTTTAGCTAGGCCAGTACCACCCGGGAAAACTCATTCTGAATGCCCGCGTTCGTTCGAACGCCGCAAAACAACACCCATACAATAACAAATGGAGCGCGACTCATGAGGTCTTGTGCGATCTTGTTTCTCCTCGGCTTACTCGTGGCTACGCCATCAGGATGCGGGGATGACGTGGACAGCCCACCCGACACCACATCCATTTCAACACTGGACGCAAGAGCGGATACAGCTACGGACATGACGAGTTCTGACGCTGAGACTCAATCCGACGGTCAAGCCCCGAATGACGCCACAGCTTGCGACGCCGACCCAAGCGACTCCTCATTCCTCAGCCTCTGGTCAGCAGACTTCGCCTCTGGCCAGGTGATGGATCCGGAGGAAGATGACACGGGTGATGGCGACTACACCTACCCCGCCGGTGTTCCCGCAGGCAGCGTCGATCTTCGAAGCTTCTCCTTGGCGTATAGCGCCACCTCCCAGACGTTGAGCCTCTCTATCGGTCTCAGAGCGATCACCGACCATACCCGAGTCGGCGTTTTGCTCCTCGACGAGACCGGCTTCAAACAAGGGGCCTATGATTGGACGGTTGGCGGCACAGAGATCCGCGCACCCTTGTGGAATGGCCATGGCGTTAACATGATTCTGGCTGACCCAGACAGCATGCTCTTTGACTTTAACGCCACTCACCCCAACCCAACGTCGGAGCGAAGACCCGACAACGTGATCTATGTGCATCACGACCCTACCCAATGGCTGGGGGACCTGGGAGCGAGCACGGCGCTTAGCGATCTCAAACGGCTGTACGTCACCAAGAAGAACGTCGACCAGGTTCCAACCTTGGAGGTGACTGTCCCTGCAGCAGACGTCGCGCCTTACCTCGATACCAAGACACCCAAGCTCTACGTGCTCGTGTACGCCTACCTGGTGATCGACGATCGCGCCAGCCCACGAAGAATGGAATACGGTGCCTATGAGGTAACTGAGGCGGAAAACGCCAACTCGGAGTGGTGGGCAGATTGCGACGCCTACGACGTGGCCTTTGTTGATGGTAACCAGGCCGCGCTTTTGACGGTGAGGGGCAATGGCACACAGAGCCCCGAAACCGACGAAGCAGTGCATCTCACGAGGGTAGGCGAAGGCGTGTTGGAGATCACCACCTCGCCCTAATCAGGTGAATGACGCCAGCCCGTTATGGCCCAGCTGTAAGCTCGGCAGGCCTCCTCCGTTTGAGGGAAAACACCTTCATGGAGGCCGCTTATGACACTCGACCGACATTCGTCTTTGGCCCTGACCCTTTGTCTGATACCCACACTTGGCGCCTGTGCTGCTGCATCAGCCCAACGGTCCCAGACCCTTGTCGCCAGCGCAACCACGCTACCAGGGTCCCCTTCCCGCGCGAACGCAGCGGGGCCACGGCACATCATCAGGACTGCTCAAATCGAGCTCACCCACGACGCCTTTGAACGACAGGCCAACATGGCGCGCGCTGAGATCAAGCGTCTTGGCGGCCACGTAGCCCAGGCCGACACAAGCGAGCGGCAAACGCGCATCACCTTCCGTGTCCCTGTGGCTTCCTTTGCCCAAGCAGTGGTCGCGCTGAAGAAGCTCGGTGAGATCGAGGCCGTGCGAGTTCGCGGAGACGACGTCACAGCACAGGTCGTGGACCTCACGCTTCGGCTGCAGAACCTCATCGAGGCTCGCAAGCGATACCTTGAACTGCTCGCCAAAGCACAGAGCGTGACCGAAGCACTTCTGGTGCAGCAGCAACTGCTCAAGGGGAAACTCAAGCTCATCCGCGAAGAGGTCCGCCTCTCGACCATCGAACTGATCATCGAGAAGCCGCTCCGGCCGGGCGTCGTGGGCTGGGTCTTCGTGGGGCTCTATAAGGGTGTCCGCTGGCTCTTTGTTTGGGATTGAGAGTCCTCGACCACCCATCGACTGCCAGCGACAGCTCCAGTACACTTTGCACATGCGCTCATCACGCCCATACATGCTCTCACTCGCCCTCGTTGGCCTGCTAGCCTCGGTCTCTGCCTGCAAGAACACGCTCACCTCCGAGACTCCATCGGATGCCAGCGCCGAGGATGACACACTGATAGCGCGCGATGGGGCTCTCCCCAGTGATGGTGATGTCATCCCCAAGAGCGACGCGCTGGACCCAGGCGAGCATGTCACCTTTGACCCGACGTTCACAACGGTGACCATCACCGTTAGTGAACCTGTAGGCGCCACCCGAGAGGTTGCGCCCGTCTCAGGTGGCGTGCCCTTCGGCCGTGGCGTAGTACTGGCCACCCAACTCGAACGTGTAACGCTGGCCGACGTCCGGGGACTGCGCGTCAAAAGTTTCCAGAAGCCTGTGGTGCTCGGCAGCTGGCCCGATGGCAGCGTCAAATGGCTGCTCCTCGACTTCTTGGCCAATGTGCCTGCTCAGGGCAGCGCAACCTTCACCCTTGGCCTCGCCGATACGAGCAACGCCGGCGACCCACAAATTCATGTAACCGAAGACGCTCAACGCTTCACCGTGGACACAGGACGCCTCAAGGTGGAGTTGAGCAAGGAGCGCTTCTCCTTCGTCGACGCCGCGTGGGTCGACGCAGATGGCGATCATGTCTACACCGCCGCCGAGAAAGTGGTCTCCGGCCCCGGAGAGATGTTCATCGACCTGGATGCCGTCGCCCCAGGTGTTGCTGACTCTGGTGTGTACGATCATCCCGATACCAACACTTTCGGCATGGAGGGCGGCAACTGGATGCGCAAATCGCAGGCCACAACAGCCACCCGCTATCTCGCCTCAGAAGGCGAGTACAGCCTCTCTCTCTTCCGAGAGGGCCAGAGTCACGTGGTCTTCAAGCTCGAAGGTTGGCACCGGGACCCAGCCACCGCGCGCCAGTTCGGCAAATACACCCTCTATTTGCACTTCTACCTCTACCAGAGCTTCGTGCGCGCCTCACACACCTGGATCATGACCGGGGATCCCGACAAGAACTTCATCCGCCGCATGGCCATCGAGCTACCCTTCGCGGGGGTGGCAGACACCCTCGACTATGCCTTTGGTGGCCGCTTCGAGACCGAGGGCGCGCCTGTCACCCTCGACCCCGCTCATGAGCCCTTCGTTTCCCTCACCCCAGGGCCGAGCGAGCTGCTCACGGGCAAGGTAAGCCGCGACGGAGAGGTGGCGCTGGTGGCCATTGGCCCGGACAAGTACTACCACAACCTGCCACTGAGCCAGGACCTGACGGTGAGCTATGAACTCATCGAGGACGGCGCGGTCAGCACCACGGGCGCAGCTCCGTCGGGTTGGGGCAGCGTCTCCGCGGGCGGCGTTGGCCTCGCCGCCGGTATCCGTGACTTCTGGCGCGAGCACCCCAAGGAGGTCCAATATGCCAAGGGCCGTCTCGGCGTCTACCTTTGGCCCGACCACGGGGATCGCACCCTGGACCTACGCCGTCGTTATCCCGAACTCCGTGGCACCGTGGATCAAGGTTGGGGTAAGGCAGCGCGCCGGGAGTTCGTCGCGCCAGGCTCCGCGGTGGGGCTGGCGAAAACCACTGACCTCTTCTTCGACTTCCACGCTGGCGCCGCACCCGCCGAGGTGGATCGGCGCTTTCGATCATTCCAGGATCCTCTTCGGCCCTTCGCCGGCGGCGCGTATAACGTCGCAACAGGGGTCTTTGGGCCGGTGGTTGCCTACGACCCCAAGAACTACTTCAAGCTCGAAAACTACCTTGACCTGATGATGGCGCGCATCATGCGTTCCCAGCGTGAGTACCACTGGGTTGGCTGGCTCGACTATGGCGACTACCTGCCGGAGTTCGAAAAACAGAGCTGGGAGCTCGACCTGCCCTCCAACCCCAAGCTCTACACAAACTGGGGCTACGCTGGCTGGCTGCAGGAAGGCTACCGCTTCGGACAATGGGCCTTCGTTCAGTACTTTCGCAGCGGCCGCTACCGCTACCTTCGGGCGGCAGACAGCTGGCTGCGCCACACGCGCGACGTAGATTGCGTCTACTGGGAGACACCAGACGACGGGCCCCACCCTGCCGACAACGAAAACGATGGCCCGCGCAAGGGTGGCGGACATCGCCATGACCAGCAGCATTGGGGCGCCTACATGACCGGCTATGGCATCCCCACCATCGCCCTAGTGCACCACTACTTCTTCACTGGGGAGGGGCGCGACCTCGACGCCATGCGCGACAACGCCGATTGGATTTTGCACGCTGGCCGTTATTACGAGAACTACAGCGAGTACGCCGTGCTCTACATGGCCGAGGCCCTCAGCGACAGCACCCTGATGGCCGAGGCCCTAGCGCACGACGAAAAGCCCCAGTCGGCGTTTGGCCGCGCCACCTACGACTCCGGTATGGGATTGATGCTGCACGACATCCACACCGGGGGCACGGCCGCGGTGCGCGCCAAGCTACGCCAGTGGGCCGACCTCGACGAATCGAGCGCCGGCTACCTGCGCGCCTACCTCGAGTCCAAAGAAAACACTGGCGCCTACCTCGCCCGCATCGAGAGCCACTTTGACGCCACCTTCCCAGCTAGCTCGATCACAGCCTCGCGCTACAAGAGTTGGGCACCACGCGTGCCGACGGACTTCCGCGATGTCTTCAGCCAGGATATCATGCCCGATGGCCCGTGGAGTTGGCCGATCCGGATGCTCGAGAGCGCGCAGTTCGATGGCCCTGGCGGCATGGGCAATGATTTGGGACGCCACTCCAACCAGATGGCTCTGATGTGGAGCATGTCGTTTTTTGGCCGCGGGCTCTAGGTGACCACGCATCAAACCCTAGAAGAACAGCTCCCCAGAAGTTGGTGTACTAAGAAGACGGGATAGGCAGGGGCCCATCAGGGCTGCAACCGCTGTTCAACCCTCTCCACTTCACCACGCAGCGCGGGCTTGAGCGCCAAGAATCGCCGATACTGATGCTGTGCCTGTGCCCTATCGCCCAGCTCCCAGAAGACATCTGCGAGGATCCTACGGGCAACAGGGAGACCCGGCGCCGCGTCCACGGCCCGTTGGGCGTGATCCGCCGCCAGCCGCAATTCCCCCCTTCGCTGGAGATCCTCGGCGAAGCGCATTTGGCTACGGGCCAACCTGTAACGCTCATATTCCAGCGACTGGAGCAGAGGATCCGCGGGGATCGCTTCGGGCAAAGGGGGGGTTGTGGCCTCGCCAAAGAGCGGCTTGAGGTCCAAAGCCACAAAGCGCCCCAACACACCCGGCCCGGTGTTGACCCAGAGCACGAGGTTTCCGACGTCCGCGACCACCCCTTGTATGCTGTCCAAAGAGTCGAGCGCGGCTCGGTGCCCTAGCCCAAGGGGAGCATCTCTGAGCCCCGTCCGATTGCGCAGAATAAGAGCGAGCGCGGCAGGGTCAATGCGCCCCGCGAAGCGGCCTAGGAGCTGTTTTGCCCGAGCGTGATGGATCCCGCTCACGGTGTAGCGCCGAACCCAATCGTTGGACGCATCTCCTTTGTGTTTAGGGTGAAGCAAATGGTCGCTCACCACCAGATAGCGGCTCTTCGCCTTGCGCAGAACGACGCGCTGGGGCGTTGCCTCGATCACAGCAGCTTTTTCTGCCTTCCCCTCCGCCACCAGCAACGAGAACGCCCCCATGCGCTTGGCGCCCTTGATGACCTTCACCGCCTCTTCAATGGTGCTCGCCTCCTCAAGGACTCGCCTCGCGAGGAGCAGCGCTGGGCTGCCTGGAGCGATCCCCAAATCACTGCGCGCACCCGAGAGAGCGACGAAGAGCCGTTTAGCGTTGATGCCCGTCAAGACACCCACGAGGCCCGGCCAACCCACGGCAACAAAGGCGATAGACTTGTTCTCCTTGACCACCATCACAACCTTGTTCTGGTCGAAAGGGGCACCATATTGGGCAACGAAAGAGCGCGCAGCCAGCACACCAGGGCCGGAGGCCTGCTCCCCCCATGCGGCCAGCACCACGCTCTGACTCGGGGGGATGCCGTCGGCGTGTATCAGGTCAAAGGCCGCATGGTAGAAGAGAGCCCGTTGAAAGGTGGAGAACGTGAGGTCTGCAGCCCGCGGCGCCTCTCGTGTCAGCGAAGCGACCTCCACCAGGCGACGGGGAACCACCATCTGTGCAAGGTTACGCAGCCGCAGTTGGTGCAAATCTAGCCAAAGCCAGCGCCGCACCCCCCGCGGTGCGTGGGCCGCCAACTGGCTGTGAAGGTGGTGGTCATTGCTCCCCACCAAACGGCGCAATAACACACCATGGGCGTGGCCGATCTCGCGGGCGTCACCTTCCAGCCACAGAAAACGGACACCCTCTCGCCAACCAAGCCAGCTCTTCCCAATAGAGAGGCGGAGACCTTCCTGTCTGCCCTCCACTCTCACGCGAGCACTCAAGGTCTTCCCGTCATCGCCAGGCGTTGGAATCATCGTCCAACGAGAGAAGGCGGTGTAGAGCAAGAGCAACGCGGCAAGCAAGAGCACCAAACCCAACACGAAGTGCCGTAAGAGGCGACGTGTGCGGTCCTGCCGCTGTTGCTTACCCATGATCAACGGCAAGGAGGGCCTCCATCAGCGCAGAATATCTCGCAACACGTCAATGCGGATACCGAAGTTATACCCAGAGAGCTGTTTGGCAACCCGCATTTGACGTTTCGCCCCTGTGAGAGGATCTTCGATGTGCATCGTGCCACGCTCGAGATAGCTCCCTGCGTTGATGGCGATCACCCGGCCCTGCACATCCATCACAGGGCTCCCAGATGTCCCCCCACTCGTGAAGGCGCTGTGTTGCAACAACTTCGTCTGCTTGAAAGAGCCCGTGTCCCCGTCGAGCTTCGTCAGACGACCGATAATCCCTTGCACCAAGGTAGCGTTGGGCGAGTTGACCCGCGCCAGGCGCCCAGGAAACCCGTAGGTGAACATGATGTCCCCGCTGTCGAGTTGACGCAAAACTGACGTGTCCGCCAGGGGCAAGAGCTTCGGCAGGTCGCGATCGACGTAGAGCACACCGACGTCCTCACTAATGCGACGCATGGGCTTGTGATAGCGCGGGTGCCGAACGCTACGGATGATGCGATAGCGGCGCGTGGGCTGCCGGTTCCTCACGAGGTATGTCGTGAAGTTCTTCCCCTGGAAGCGCTTGAGCGCCACCACACAATGAGCGTTGGTCGCGAGGATGCGTTTTCGTACCGCGAAAGCTGTGCAGAAGCCCTTGGCGCCGCTGCTGTGGTTCACCGCCATCAGATACACTGCATCTTGCGCGGCCTGTGCTACCGCGCGCCCCACAGACACCGGCTGGTTGAGGCGCCCTTTGACTTTGGCCAAGCGTTGAGACAGCACCTGACGCTCACCATCACCGAGGTTGCCTTTCTGGTTGAGCTGAGTCATCAGGGTCGCCATCTGCTGCCTCAACTCTTGCTGTGCTTGTGTGGCGCCGCCCCGCTCGTATTGGCGCAGAACGAGGAAGCCCACCACAATGCCCACCAGAGCGACCACCATCAGCGCCACGACAATACGAAAGTGACTCGTGCTCCGCGTCACGGCCTGATTAACCATCGAGCGCAAGAAAACCGTGGACCGGCCCATCTTGCCCCTATCAGGCTGGCTACGGGACTGCTGCACAGCGGCATCAATCATCACCGCCACCGTGCGTGCACCAACCCTGCCTCCGGGCGCGATAGCACCTGCGAGTTGCTGCCCAGCGCTTGGCTGGCCTGGAGCGGCGCTGGATTGGGGTGCGACTGGTGCTGGTGCGACTGGTGCTGGTGCGACTGGTGCTGGTGCGACTGGTGCTGGTGCGACTGGTGCTGGTGCGACTGGTGCTGGGAGGGACTGAGGTGCTCCCACAAGGTAGATTCTCAAGCTCGGCCCGTTGGCTCCCAGGCTGATGGTTTGATCTGCGCCAAGCTTGAGGCGGTCCACCCGAGATGTCCCCACGAAGGTCCCGTTAGCGCTCCCCTTGTCATAGAGGTAGTAGCCGTCTGCCTCGAGGAAAATCTCCGCATGGTGTCCTGATACATCGAGGTCTTTGTGGGTATCGAGCTGCACATGACACTCAGGCCGACGGCCGATGGAGATCGGCAGGGTGGCGTCACATTGAATGCGCTGGCCGGTGCAACCACCCGTAAGGATGTCAACCCAGATTTCCATGGGGAACTCTCAGCCTCCCGCCCAGACCATGAGCGCCGACAGGACGGCCATTACCAAAAGCACAAGAAAGAGCAATGTATAGTCGCGCAGCGCGACCCTGCCTGGCGATGGAATCGAAGAGACGCTCATGGGACGTGGCTCGACGATGTCTTCCGTAGGATCGTCATGCACAGCTGGCAGGGCTTCACCTGAGAATTGGGCCAACACCACCGAGATATTGTCGTATCCTCCTCGAGCGTTGGCCTGGGCTACAAGGGTCTTGGCCAGCTGAGGCAGATCATCAGCATGAGTGTTTGCGAGCTCTTCGAGCCGATCGAAGGCCACGAGGTCCGTTAACCCATCGCTGCAGATCAGAAGCAGGTCGTCACCACGCAGGGGGAGTTGGAAAACGCAGGGGAAGATACGATCGTTAACACCGAGCGCCTGCAATATCACATTGGAGTGCAGCCCCTCTTCTGCTTCCTTGTCCGAAAGGTCTCCAGCTGTATAGAGTTCTTGAAAAAGTGACTGGTCTTCTGTCAGAAGGTAAAGCTTTCCCCTGCGCACGAGGTAAGCGCGGCTATCACCAACGTGCACATAAACCAAAGCCCCTGCCACCACCGCAGCGCCCAGCAGGGTCGTGCCCATTCCTTCGCATTCATCATCGCGAGCGGCGCGAGCGCGGATCTCCCTGTGGGCGTCCATGGAGACCTGCCCCAGGGCTTCCGCCATCTCGCAGAGGGTCGTTGGAGCCAGTTGGGTCATCTTCTCGCGGATCACGTCGGCGCCGAGACGGCTCGCCACATCCCCCGAAGCTGCCCCACCCATGCCATCAAGGACTGCCAGCAGCACGCCCTTGCGCCCCATCACATGCTCTTGTTCACCAGCCTCCGGCAGGCCCCTGTTGTGCTCGAGATCGTGCAAGAGCAACGTATCCTCGTTGCGTTGGCGCACGAGCCCCTTGTCGGTCATAGCATGGAGCTTGAAAACAAGACGTGGCGACGACATGAACTCTAGGCGAGCTCGAAGCGGAGCAGCTGATCACCCACTCGCAGCATGGTGTCCGGCTCGAGGGGAGCTTCGCCCAACAAACGGATGAAGGTTCCGTTGGAGCTTCCAAGGTCCTGCACCACCACCTTGTCCTCGATGAAGGAGACCGCGACGTGTTTGCGTGACATGAACTCGTCATCGGGAAAGGTGATGTTTCCCTCTTCCCTCCCCATGGTCACCTGAGGACGGGTGAGGTAATAGACATCACGCGCAACGCCAGCCACCGTCATCTGTTTCAGGCGCCCCCAAGCGTCGTCGAGGGGTGATCCAAAGAGCAGCACACCATGCTCCAGTGCTGGCGCCATCTCTTCTGTGATGCGCTCGAAGCGGAGGATCTGCTTGCCAGCGAGCACCTGATCGCGTTCCTTGAGGGGGTGTGGTTTCGTGAGGCGCAGGTAGACACCGTTGCAACTATCGAGGTCCTTGACATGCCAATCGCTGCCCTCCCGCGCAATACGGCAGTGGCGATCCGAAAGGTAACCATCTTCGTCGAAACACAGGTGCCCTTCGGTACGACCGATATCAAAGGACGGGTCGGTAATTTCGTGAACGTCGCCATCACTGCCATCACGTTGCACGGAAACGAGGCGAGCGAGCACACTGGGGGCGGGCTTCTCTGCGACGGCCAAACCGGAGCCTGGACCCACGGTCTTGTCCGATCCTCCTGCGCTTGGTGCTTCGAGCCCCTCTTCAACAGGGTCGGCCTCTGAAGGGCGCGCGGCGAGCCCCGGGTCCTTTCCTTGTCCGGGGGGCATACCAGCAGGCGGCGTGTGGGCAGACACCCGCTCTGAAATCGGCGCCGGCGCCGCTGCTGCCATCCCATGAGGACCACTCCGAGCGGACACATCGAGGATCGTCTCACCAGCAGCTTCGGCTGCCGCACGGGCTGGCGCCGCTGGGTCTTTCGCCACAGCGAGCGCGACTGGGGCCGATTCGCTCTTGAGAGGCGCACCGCAATGCTGACAGAACTTGAATCCTTCAGGGGTCTCGCCTCCGCAGCCTGCGCAAACCACCACACCACTCTCCTCTGGAGCAGGCTCTACCGGAGCAGGCGCGGGACCCGGCGCAGGAACCGGAGCCGCCATCGCCTCCAAAGGTGACCCACAGTCCTTGCAAAACTTCATCCCTTCGGGGTTCAATGTGTTGCACTTTGGGCACTCAGTGGAGGACGAGGGTGTTTGTGTGGGCACTGGTGCTGCAGCCAAAGGCGTACCGCAAGCCTGGCAGAAGCGAAAATCGTCTTTGTTCTCTTGACCGCAGTTAGGGCAGACGACCATTCGACTCTCTCTCTTTTATCGTTGGCGTTGTGGGCTGAGCTTGCTCGGTTTACATTCGCAATGGCGTAAGCTATAGAAAGCGCCAATTAATTGAAATGAAACTACCAATTCGGTTCCTCCTCGTCAATCTAACCTGCCTCACGGTCATCTTCTTAGTTGGCTGCACAGGCCCCATCGTCAAACAGGCCGCCTTTCGGCGCGACCCGCGAGGCGTGCGCCGTGGGCACATGCTCGGGCCTTTCAGTGGGCGCGTGGTCGACGCTGACAGCGACAAGCCCCTTGATGACGCGCTCGTTTGGTGCAGCTGGACTTTCATGCGAGGCATTGGGAGCCCTGCGCCCTTTGGCACACGTGTGATCCGCACGCGAACAGGGCCAGACGGCAACTATCGTGTGCCGACGCCCAAGGCCCTGCCCTCCAGCGCCAGCGCGCAATTGGCCAGCCTCAGCCTCGTCGTATACAGGCGCGGCTACGTGGCCTATCGGCATGATTGGCGCTTCGGGCAACAACGCCGACCACGGCGCGACTTCGCCCAACTCTACAATGTGGTTCGCTTGAGCCGCTGGAGTTCAGAGCTTTCTCACGCACAGCACCTTCTATTCATGGGGGGGAGCGGCAAGCTGCGGGAGGATGCATCTCAGGAGCTCGCCATGGCAGCACAAGAGCTGGACAACTATGACCCCTCCACAGCCAGCCAACCCGAAGCCCCCCCCGCGAAAGCGGAGCATCAGTCACTTCGACGCACCATCGCTCAGCGACTCTTGGACGGTGATGATGTGCGCGCCGTCACTGGCTTTGTTGGCGTACTCGATGGCAGCCCCCTGAAGAGCGCTGGGGACGCTTCGAGCAGTTGGCATTTACGCGCGGTGGACCGCCCTGAGCGCTATGATCTAGCCCTGCGCTTCTGGCGGCTGAGAGGCGATGCGTTGACCGCCAAGCTCGAAGAGCTGAAGAAAGCGCTGCCAGGACACGAGCCGCGACCAGCCTTCGGGGATGGCGCGTTCATGATTAAACAGGGAGAGATCCTTGGCCTCGCCTTCGGGGACCCAAGCCGTGATGCGCTCGTGCTGCTCACATGTGGCAGTGGTCAATGCAGTGATGAAACGAAGCTCTCGAGCCTGGTGGCTCGCATCACAAAGCGGCTGGGACAGCTCGTACCCGCCAAAGCGAAGAAGAAGGGGAAGACCCCATGAGGCGCCTTTCTCTTGGATTAATCCTGGCCCTTGGCTTTGCGGGTACACTTGGTCTGGCAACCTTCCCTCAAAGCGTAGCGGCCTATGAGACGACAAGCACTCATCCAGGGATGACAGGCCTCGCTGTCCTGAAGAGCGGGTTGCATCGCTTCCTTCGGGCACACGGCCTGAAACACGGGCTCTTCACGACGCTTACCCTGCAACCCGATTTGATGTCGAAAGCCGAGTTCGAAGCCCTGCGGGCTGCGCTGCAACGCGTGCCTGCAGCGAGTGGTGCTCGGCCGGATGCCGTGACCAAGAAGGGCAAAGCACCAAAGCGCCAGAAGGCTTCACGCATCACCTCCCGTCGCCCCTTGCCCGCCCAACGACCCCTGCAAGAGTGGAGCTTGGGTTGGTTAATGGCAGGCTCCATGCTACAGGGGATGCCCACCGCTTCCGACTTGAAACACTTTTTCGACCCCGTCAAGCAGCGTGGGCTTAGCCAAGGACGTACGTGGCGCTGGGGTGGGGCGTCCATCCTTGATGGCCGAGATTCCCTGCCAACAAAGCTCAAAGGCCCCTCAGCGATCCGCTGGCTGCGCGACGCAAAGAACCCACACTCTGTTGCGCAATGGCAACGCCATATCACGCAAGCGGCAACGGCAGCAGACCCCCGCCGTCGCGATCACCATATGGCGATGGCGCTCATGGCCCTTGGAGGACTCCTGCACGTGCTCCAAGACATGGGGTCCCCCACGCATACCCGAAATGACTATGCCCAAGGGCACCTACAACGCTTGGGTGGCAGCAGCCTCGACCGCGGATCCGCCTATGAACGTTATGTGGCACAACGCTACGGCCGAGCAGGGCTACCACCCTACTTTGGCAAAGGGGTAGCCTTTGCCAAGATCGAAGATTTCTTCACCTCACCGGACAGCACGGGCCTCGCTGACATTTCACGGAGAGACCATTTCTCTCCGGGGACCCTTCCAGAGCCACAGTTGGCAGAGATTGGCGTTGACGCCAACAAGATGTTGGCGGGTCTTCAAACCAGGCTCTCTTGTGCACAGCCAAGCCTGACGACGATCGACCTACCTTGCGCGCGACAGAAGACCTGTTACGCCGCAGGTCCCCATGGGCCGCGCTACGCCTATCGAATCATTGACGCCAAGCTGCAGTTCTTTCTCGATTACCGCTGTCTAGCAGCGACCGCACGACACCTTGTTCCTCTGAGCATTGGCTACAGCACAGGCCTTATCGACCACCTTTTGGGCCTCCAACCAACACCGACACAAAGCGCATTGGGCCTGGGGAACTCAGCCTCGCAACCAGCGAGCGCTCCAGCAAGCGCCCCTGTGGCCGTACCAACCAGCGCCCCTGTGGCCGCGCCTGCCAGGACGTCCGCCAAGAGCCCTTCGAAATAGAAGGGTCTTCGAACGGGTTATTTGCCAAGCTCTGTCAGAGCAGCTGTGGCCTCTTTGCGCTGAGGCTTGCCTTCCCGGCAGATGTCTCGCGCCATCGTCAGCTTCAGTCGAGCCCGACCAAGCTTACCCCCTGCGGCCATAGACCGGCCCTCAATGATCAGCTCTTCAGCTGCCTTTTCCAGCCGCAAGAGCCCGTTGAGAGCCGCTTCGCTAGCGGGATACACCTGCACGCTCCGCCGCCAGTTATTGAAAGCGTCAGCGTATCTCTTGACCTTGAACGCCTCGCTACCTAACTCTGCGTAAAGTTTTCCCAGGGCAACCTTCACATCTCGCTGATAGAAGCTCGTGAGCCTCTTGGGGATCAACACGCTGTCAGCCGCCAGCAACTGTGTCACCTCTCGGTCCGCCTCCTGAACCTTGCGCTGGCGGATGAACGAAAAGGCCTCCTGGTACTTTCCACGCACGATGAGCATCTGGCGATTGATCTCCTCCAGCCGTCTCATATGCGGACGCATCCGTCGACGAGACCGAAGCTTCGCCATCTCTTTGATCGCCACGTCGATCTTCCCCTGGTAGTAGAGCGTGACGGTCGCGCGAATTGAGAGCACAAGATACTTCTCGCGCAACACCTCCTGAGGATCCTCACTGCGCTGCATTGCGTCCTGTCGCAGGTACCGCGGGGCTGCACATCTTTTGAACCTCTTGCTGCGCCCATATCGCTTCTCGACGAAAGCCATCCTCCGTCGCAACCCAGGCTCTCCAGGAACAGAAACGTCCTTGGGCATCACCTGAAAGTACTTGCAGAGCGAGCGGTAGCACCTCCGGTAGTAGCGGGCCTTGCAACGAGAGACGCCATCGATGCGATACTCCTCAGCTATACGCTCGTTGATCGTACGCAGCTTATACTTGATCTCTCGTGCATAAACAGAACTCCCAGGAACCCGCAAGAAGAAGCGTTGCGCCTTCACCAGGTTCTCGCGATTACCCAACGCGAAGAAGCGCTGCCCGGTCTCAAAAGTCTTCGAGTGGCCAAGTTCATCCAGCGCCTGAGACCGCCACACCTTGGCCTTCTGGTTGAGGGGGTCCTTCTTCAACACCTCATCGAGCTTCACGATGGCCGCACTCCACTCCCGCTTGACCATGTCGCGGCGTGCAGTGTCCACCACTCCCTGCAACTCAGCCTGCCGTTTACGCAGCAGCTCCTCTGGGGTGATCGGTCGTGGTGGGGGTGGTTTACGAGGGGTCTTCACCACTGCCACCACCACCAACGCTGTCATCAAGACAGCTCCACCCCCAAGGGCGATCCAAAGGCGTTTGCGCGGCGAAACGGAGCGCTGCCTCCCAACCTCCACTCGCCCCTCTTCTTTGACCACCTTGAACGCGAGATCGCCAAAGCGAAGGATAGCACCCACGGGGACTTCCGCGCGCTTGATCCGCTTACCATCAAGGAATGTTCCATTGGAGCTTCGAAGGTCGAGCACAGTCAATTGGTCAGTCTCGGATGACCAGCGCAGCTGCGCATGCTGACGACTGATCGAGGGATCTTCGAGGACCACCTCGTTGTCATCATCTCGACCGACGGTAGAAAGTGCTTGGGTCACCCTCAGGGTCGTACCGTCGTAGGGTCCCCCCCGGCCCACGAGCAAGAGGACAGCCCCAGCTCCTTTGGAAGCAGCTCCTACTGCTGAAACAGCTGCAGAGGCGCCTCCTTCAGCGGAAGCTTGCGAGGCCTCAAGGTGAGTATCCGCGTCCTCAGCGAACTCTGTCCGTTCGGGCGCAGCTACTGTGGGCGGACCGCTCTGCACGCGCAACCGAAAGCCCGAGATTTTAATGGTGTGAGCGCCCTCTACGAGGGTGGGTCCAGTGATTTTACTGCCGTTGACCTCCACACCGTTGGCGGAGCCCTCGTCCTTGATGACGACACGCGCTTCGTAGAGATAAACAGTGGCGTGGATACGAGAGACACCCAGACCGTCGATCACCAACGCGCAGTTGATGCTCCGCCCGATGGTTTGAGCCTCCGCCGTGACCTCGATGGCACCACGGCTGGTGCCTTTGTCGTCCGTCGCTAATAGGTACAAGGCACTACTGATCGTTGCTTCTTTCACAGAGGAGGGGCTGGGTTCTCTCACACTCACAGCGCCGAGGCTTCGCCCGCCGCTAGGCTGTTATTTCTCACAGCGCCGAGGCTTCGCCCGCCGCTAGGTTACTCCCGGAAGATGCTCATATTTACGGGGAGACCGCGACGCTGTAGGTCCTCGTAGAAACGCGGCACGAACCCCGATGGAACGAAGCGACCGGCGACCTTGCCCTCACTATCAAAACCCTCCTGCTTGAAGGTGAAGATGTCTTGCAGGGTGATGACATCGCCCTCCATGCCTGCGACCTCCGTGATATGCGTTACACGCCGGGAACCATCGGAGAAGCGAGTCTGATGCACGATGATGTCAATCGCTGAGGCTATCTGCTCTCTGATGGCTCGCACTGGCAGGTCCATACCCGCCATCAGAACCATCGTCTCCAGCCTAGCCAATGTGTTTCGTGGCCCATTCGAGTGTGCCGTTGTGAGGGAGCCATCGTGCCCCGTATTCATCGCCTGAAGCATATCGAGCGCTTCTCCCCCGCGGCACTCGCCAACCACGATGCGGTCCGGGCGCATTCGCAAGGAGTTGCGCACGAGGTCCCGAATGTGCACGGCCCCCTTGCCTTCGATATTCGCTGGGCGGCTCTCGAGTTGCACCCAATGTTCGTGCTTGAGTTGCAACTCCGCGGCGTCCTCGATGGTGAGCACACGCTCTGTATCAGCAATGAAGTTGCTGATGATGTTCAGTGTTGTGGTCTTCCCCGATCCAGTCCCCCCGCTAATCACCACGTTCTTACGGGCGGTGATGCACATCTCAAGAAACTCGATCATTCCCTGGTTGAAGGTGCCCCCCTTCACCAGGTCATCAGCGCCAAGGAGGTCTCGTCGAAACTTGCGGATCGTGATCGTCGGCCCACGGAGGGCGAGAGGTGGGATGATCGCGTTAACGCGGCTCCCATCCTTCAAGCGGGCATCCACAAGGGGGGACGACTCATCAATGCGCCGCCCCAGAGGTGTGACGATGCGCTCGATAACGCGCAACACAGCTTTGTCGCTGGAAAAGCCCTTCTCGCTCTGCTCGATCTTCCCGCCACGCTCCACATAAATCTGGCTGGCCCGGTTGACCATGATCTCGTCGACGCTATCGTCGGCGAGCAAATCCTCAAGGGGCCCAAGTCCGAGTGCCTCGTTGAGCACATCTTTGATCAAGAGATCTTGATCAACGAAGGAGGGGATCTTCCCTTCACCATCAGTACGCTCGACAATGTCGCAGATGGCGTTCTCTGTCTTCTCCCAAAGCTCCTCATCTGCCAGTTGACTGATGTCCATCCGGCGCAGATCGAGGTACTCAATTAGGCGTTCGTGGACCAGCTTCTGCAACTCGAAGAGTTGCACACGACGTGGGTCCGCGGCAGAAACCTGGGGAGCAGCAGGCTTTGGTGCTGGCGCTGGTCGACGGGTACGAGCCTGAGAAGAATCCGGCTCTGGCGTTGGCGCGCCACCTGGTCCAGACGTTGGAATGCCTGTGGGGTCTCGCCGACTTGGCGCGGGCGCCACGGGTGCAGGCGCCATGGGCGCAGGTGCCATGGGCGCAGGCGCCATGGGTGCAGGCGCAGGTGCCATGGGTGCAGGCGCAGGTGCCATGGGTGCAGGC